>NZ_JASJSI010000004.1:0-105592 GCF_030237085.1 Stenotrophomonas maltophilia group sp. Smal32 | reverse complement strand
TGAGTGGGCGTGACGCGTCACGTTAATGAGGCGATTCCTGCAACGCGCCTTGCCGCATGTCACTATCAGATCAGACGGTACATCGCGGAACTGCACCTCCAACTTATCAACCCGTTCTCCAGCCTGGATCGACCTTTACCCGGAGATGATCAAATGAGGCCGTACAACATCGTCCTTTTGGCGGTCGAGTCCTTTTACTCGGTCGAAACCGGTGATTGGCCCGGAATGATTGAATTGTTCGAAGAGCGGCTCGAACAGGTACAGGTGTACAGGGAAGGCGTACGGCGGGAGCTCTACGAGAGCTTGAGCGATTCCGAATTCTCCTGGAAATCGGCACTCTGGAATGACGATTGCCATGTGGAAGAGTTTGATGGGGAGGAAGATGCACGTTCTTTCATCAGGAATGCTGTACTGCGTCTGGTCGAGCGCGCCTTCACAAAGATGCAGGCTTCGCCGAGTATCTGAGACTAGGCGTCGCCGCTGCTGCCGCGCTCACGATGGCTACAGAAGAGCAACATGGGGATCAATGGAATCATCATGAAGATGCTGCGAATGCTGCGCGCTCCGTACTCGTACGCCTATCTCGTTGCCGCCAACCTGGAGATATTTTCTGATCTCGACGGAGGTTGGCGACGCATTGGCGCCTCCATCATTGTTGCACTCTATATGGTCCTCCAGGCGCTTTTCGTGATCACGCTGGCGAGATACTTGGGGGGTGACCTCTTTGAGGGCAGGACCAATCCGCCATTCTGGGCGATGCTGATCGCAGCGTTTGTGCTGGCATGGCTCGTCTCAGGAGCGGCCATTAAGAATGGCGAATCTCTGATAGCTGGACATGACGGCAAGTGGAAAACCATCTTTGCGATCTACCTGATACCAGGGGCGGGCTTCGGATGGATGCTTCTTTGGAAGCTATACGTGCCATTTGCGTTCGTGCACGCTGCCATTACCTGTCTTCTGTACTTTTCGTATGATCGATATGTTGAATGGCGACCGGAATGATGGCGCCTATATTAGAGAACGAACAAGGCCGAATGCAGCCGGGCTCTGACTGGCGGCGCGCCCGCGTTGCTGCTCACCGGTTGGCGGCAGCTGTCGCCGACCACATGTACCCTGTACTGCTCTTCCGCGAGACATTCAAAGGCCTTGAGTTCTTGATTGTCGAGGAGCGAGTCAGCGATCTATACTGGACTGGGGCAGGTATCCACTTATGACTGGAAGCGGGCGCTTGGCCGGACGCGGCGTACCTGCAGTGCTAAAGTCCCCTTTCGGCGCAAAGCGGTCGCACGCATGATTCCGAGAGAGATCTCATGGAACTTCTACTAAGTGTCGAGGACCGCTTCTTGCTCGGCGGTCGAGGGTTGGTTCTGGCGCCCGATTTACCGCTCCAGTATAGTGAGAGCAGCCCCGTTTTTACCGTCATCGTCGAGTGTCCGAGCGGTACTAGATTGCAAGCACAGGCGGAGCTGCGTCTTGACCATTTTCGACCTGGAGGCTACAAACTGATCGTCCATCTCCCTGGACTCGATAAGACTGACGTGCCCATAGGCAGCAAAGTCTGGAAGGTGTAATTCAAGTCTCCGCTTTTGGCCGATCCTCGACCTTCTGCAGGACGAGCTTCTGATAGAGGGATTGGCCAGCGTTCGCCTGGCTCGAGAAGCTGGGCGTAATGCGACCCTAAGCAGCCGTTCGGCAGCGGTGTGCCAAAAGCAGCCCGCCCCTGACGACCAAGCAATTTCAATGGCTAACAGCCTCAATTCAACTGCCGCCCGACCGAAGCTGGGAATGCTCTGCCCAGTTGCGATGTCGCCTGGGCGCCCGTGTGTGGCCCAGCTGAGTAAAACGTGTTCATCTCAGTCGCCATGTCAGGCCCTTTCCCTGTTAGCGAATACACGACCCAATGCTGAGCGCGGGCAAGGGGAGGGTCTATTGCGGCCTGATTCCAGCGTCACAGCTCTTGAGGCGGACGTTTCGCCCTTTGGACCGAACATCTGCGGGCCGTGCATTCGTCGAATATAGCCTCAAGGTAGCGCGATTTCGGCCGATGAATGCCTTTCAACTTCCAGAAGTACGCACGAATGGGCAAGAAGAGAAAGGTGAATCAGCGGCCAAGTAGTGCCACTTCATGGGGCCACGGTGACAACTCCAGCGCCGCCCCCAAGGTCACTACAAAGGACGATGATTTTGAGAAGGAACTGCGGGACTTTCTAGAACTGATGAAGGGCCTCACGCTAGGTTTGGCAGTGCTTGGTGGAGCGTTCATCGTTATGCACAGCTCCATGCCAACTGCCTTGCGCGTCATCGGCCCGTGGGCATGCGCGGTGCTGGGACTTTCCGCCGGAATGGCCTCTGCCCTGATCTATGCCCGCCACCGATTCAGTGTCAAGGGGCAGCCCTTACTGATCGTCATTGTTCGTGGATTTGGGCTGATCACGCTGCTTCTGGCGATTCTTGGCACCTTCGTCGTGGCTGGCGAGATCAACCGACAAACTTCAGCATCTGGCAAAGCTTTGTTGGCTCCAACTACAATTTGCCCATCCGAGAGCGGAGAAGTAGTTGCTTCACAGAGCATAGCTAGAATCCCAGCGCCCGGTGACTGACCTGCTTCGCCGGCGGCGCTTTTGCTTGCATGTTCCCGGGGCCAGTTCTGTGCATGGACCTTCGACATCCAGTGAGCTCAAAACAAGGCACTTCAAGGGCACGTACTGCTCGGCGCCGGAATCGGGATTGCCCATGCCCAACTGCCGTTCCCGGTGAATTCTGAGGACTTCGGCTAGTTAGATGACGCTGGATTTCACGGCAGTCGAAGCATTCCGAGCGGTCGAGGCCCAGAGAGCTACCTCAGCCATCATCACCAAGCCAGAGCCGGAGCCATTGCCACGCGGAGCCCACGAACCGTATCAGGCCAGATACGGCATTTCGCATAATGTATATTATGTTCCAAGCACGACGAGGGACTGCCATGCTTCCTGCCTCAGCCTCGACACCTGCTCAGTCTTGGCGTTTGATTGTGGGTCACCGCAACCTGGCCGGGCCGTGGGCCTGTGTGATCATCGGTGTTGATACCTGGTCCGACGCCGAGTCGCTTGCAGCCGACACGAACCAACCTTCAGTAGCCCCCCGGGACCTGCAGGAAAGGTCTCACCAATGCGCTTGAGGCTCTGCCGCAAACGCCCATAGACCGTCAGGCGTCGTATTTGGGAGTGCTGCTCAGCTGCCCACCCTTGCCGGGATCATCTCGCAGCGGGACGACTGCAGAACGTGCAGCTGGATCTGAAGCCAGCGCCCCTGCAGCTGCTTGGCGCCTACAGCCACCGCCATTCGGTCACCGCTCGGGTCCGGGCGGCGCTGGAGTTCATACAGGCCCGGCTGCATCCGACTGTGCGAACAGCTCCATTCGCTCCGCGCCAAACCGATCGCTCTGGAAACAGGGCCGGTCAACCTCGGTGATGACATGTGCAGGCTTGTCACGCAGCTGATACTCACCTGCATCCGCCGCGTTGAACCTGGGATTCGGCGTGACGGCGGTCTTCTCGATGACGTTGAACTCCGGCCAGCCACATTCAGCGGCAATGCTGATCAAAAGCTCGTCGATCAGTGCGGCGTCATTGTCGCTGTTGGTCATCACTACCGCACCCTGCCCTGTATGCGTGTCGCCATACAGCTGAGTCCGGAAGCCATCGCTACCGCCGCAATGGCCGAAGCTGGTTCCGTCCCCCAGCTTTTCAACAAACAATGCCAGTTCGTAGTCGCCCAGTGCGCAGGTGAGGCCGCGCGACCCGGCTTGCCGCGCCATCGACAACCAGCCACGTGCTGGACATGTGCGCAGATTCTCGTGCAGAACCAGTAAGGGACGGGATCGGGTATTAATATCGAAGAATCAAATGGCTTTCAGTGATGGGTACCTGCCAGAACTCACGCAGTAGCGGCGGAGGCTGGGCCTGGATATTGAGCGCTTCACCGCGCCGCCGGCACGACAGCACGCCGGCCATCAGCTGTGCCGCTCCACGGTACGCAGGCAGCCGTGCCTGGCGTAAGCCCTGAAAGGGCGATGCGCGTTTGTGAGAAAAGTCACGGTTGCCAATCGTGAGGGGAATTAATGTTTGATCCATCAGCATTATATTTAGCAGGAACGGGACTCTGATATTCCCAGCCTGGCAAAATGGCTTGAAGCGGAGGGGCAATGCGCATGGCATCCTGGCGTTTCTCAATCAGACGGGCAGCTTTCACGCTTGCGATGATCGCTGCCGGCATTTCAACCAACCCATCGGCAGTGGCCCGGGAGACCCGGTCGGTCGTGCTGGTCAGGCTTTCGCCCGCGGCCAGCGCAGTCCTCGCCACAGGCCTGCTTAGAGGCAGGCTGAAGCCCATCAACGGCTGTGTTTACTTCGTTGATCAGAATGGCACGGCCTACCTCGCGGCGTGGCCTTATGGCTACTCGCTGGCGCTGGATGGAGGGACGCCGATCGGCATTCAGGGCGCGGGATCAGGACAGGTCCTGAAATTCGGGGTTGCAGCCTCTTTCGGGGGTGGCCACGCGGCTGAACTGCCCCGATCGAGCCTTGCCACCAACATCCCGGCCGGTTGCAGCGGCCCGATGATGACCATGCACTTGATTCGCCAGGCAAAGGAGTCGCCATGATCAACCTGATTCCGAACAACTGCATCCGCCTGCTGACATGGCTGGCGCTCAGTTCAATTGCATTCGGTTCACATGCGCGTGCGGGAGTTGAGAACCCCTCCGCTTATACGTACTCGCGCATTTTCGGCGTGTCTGAGGCCGAGGCCAGGTATCGATCGTTGAAGTCGGTCGCTGCAGCGCCCTTGGAGGCGAGGATCCAAGCAGCGGAACCCGCAACCTTTGGCGGCCTGTATGTAGAACACCAACCAGACTTCAGAATCGTCGTCATTTTCACCAGGAAGCCTGCCGAGACGTTGGCGAAGTACACTCAGGATCCTGTCTTTGTCGCTGGCACGTCCCCCCAATCCCTTGAGATGCTGCTGGCTACCCAGGCCGAGGGCGGCGCCCAGCTCCAGGCAAGAGGTGTCGAGTTCGAGTCGGGGCTTGATGTCAAACGGTCTTTGGTGACCTTCTATGTGAAGGACGAGGTCGCCGCCAGGCGTACGCTACGGCCGCTGCTCGGTGCAGTCGATTTTGTGAAGATCAAGGTGGTCAAAGGGTTCACTGTCACCACAGCGATCCAGGGCGGCAACAGAATTGCCGGGGCTACCATTGCGTGCACCACCGGTTTCAACGTCTTCGACGCAGAGCGTGAGCTTGGCATTCTCACCGCAGGCCATTGTGACAATGCCGCCAGCTATCAGGGTGTCGCAGCGCCTATGGTATTCCAGGCGGAGCAGGACGCTGGCGACTACGATGTCCAGTGGCACAAGGAATCAGCCACCGGGCCACGCCAGCCACAGGCAAATGAAATCACCCTGATCAACGGACCGTCGCCGACCCTCGAGATCACCAGCGTACTCCCCTCGACGGCAATGCATCTGGGCGATGTTGTCTGCAAGAGCGGAATCAGCGGACATTACGCGTGCGGCACCATCCAGGACATGAACTCAATGTCCAACTACAATGGAGTAATCGGGCGCTACATTCGTGCGCGCAACCTTTCCGCAGGCCCGCTGAGCGTCGAAGGCGACAGCGGAGGACCAGTCTTCTCCAATCACGCAGCCGTTGGCATCATTCATGGCCGCGGGGGGGAAGGGACCGGGTTCGAGAACGACTTGTACTACATGCCCATCGAGCGGGTTTCGGTACTGGGCGTTTCCGTGCTGACAGAGGCGTTTGAAGTTACCGGCATCGCTGATCGTACAGAAAACTATTTCAGGCCATTCTCCGTTCCGGTGACATACAAGGGAGTGCCGAAGTTCCCGATCGAGCTGACGCTCGAGCGTCCCGTATGCCCCAGCGGCCCCTGCGAACCTGCGACGGAGACGCTGTCCGAGAAGACGCCCTCTCCTCTCAACTACACCTGGGTCTGCTTCTATCCAATCGTGCTGTACCCGCCACCGGTCATCCCACCTCCGCCCCTGACCTGGAGGGAACGGGTGACCTTGAAGGATGCCTCTGGAATTGCGGCCGAGCCGGTGGAGTACAACCTGCACTGCAGCGGATGCCCTGATTGCCCATAGCCTGCTTGAGGCGGATGGCGATGGACAGTGAGACCGTCCGAGGCGGCTGCCCGCCGGCAGCCGCCTCGTTCAGCGCACCGCTTCGTCGATCAGAACTTCACCGGCAGCACCTTCATCGCGCCGTGGGTATCGGCTTCGATGACGATCAGTCCGTTGGAGTCGGTCACCAGGATGTTGTCCGTGGTCTTCCGGTTCTCGCCCGTACCGCTGTTCCCGCAGAAGTACTCGTGCTCAGGCAGTGCAGCGCCCACGGTGGTGTAACGATCCACGGCGTCGCAGCGCGGGTGGCTGTAGCGGAGCCCGGCGCTGAAGATCACGAAATCGGGGCTGGTCGCCTTGGCCCACTCCACCGAATTGCTGCCCTGGCTGGACGCGCCGTGATGTGCTCCGGTCAGCAGGTTGGCCTTGAAACTCTTGAGACCGTTCGGCAGCTGCAGCTTGTTCTCGGTCGCCTGGGTCATGTCACCGGTGAAGGTCGTGGTGAAGTCTCCATAGCGCATCGCCACCACCATGCTTCCATCGTTCTTGGTGGTGCCCGCGTTGACGCCCAGGATGTAGCTGGCCACCTGCATGCTGCTACCCCCGTGCTCGGGCTTCCAACAGCTCAACCCCGGCTCGGGCGTGGCGGATGCGTAGAACCCCGTGTACATGTTGACCTGCGCCGCACTTTTGATCCTCTGCGTCTTGACCCAGTCTTGGAAGGTGCTGTTGTACTGGCTCCAGTCACCGCCCAGATACAACGACGTCACCTTCATGTTGGCAAACACCGGGGCGATGTAGTTGTAGTGGTCCTCGTCGGGATGGCTGATACTGACCGTGATCTCGCTCTTGTCATCGATCAGCGTTTCGACGTAGCCCTTTACCTTGCCCGCGTCCCAGTCCTGGGTGCCGGCGCCCTTGGAGCCGCAGTCCATCACCACCAAGCGGTTACCCGAAGGGCATTGAGCGATCTGGCAGTTTCCAGCACCGATCGGCAGCGTATGCACGACCAGATTGCCAGGATCCACCACGTTGACGACGGGAGCGCCCACCAGTGGTGGTGGCGTGGGTTTGATGCTGCCTGTGCTGCAGGCGGCCAGTAACAGGATCGCGGACAACAGCAGCCCGCGACCGACGAAGTCGATGCGTGTCATGGGATGACCCTCGTTGGGTTGAGACAGGCCGGATGGCTGTCACGAGGGATAAACGCACGATCCATGCCAAGTCATCGGTCTGCCTGCAGCACACCGGTTCGCACCGCGATCGCGTGGTCTACAGGCGCTTGGCCAGGCCCAGTTGGCGCACGCGCCGGCGCAGGGATTCGCGCGGCGTGCGCAGCTGCGAGGCCCAGTGGCCCGGATCGTCAGGGGCCTGCGCGACCGCGCGGCTTATCTCGTCCAGCGGAATGTCATCGGCGCGGCGGATGCTCGGCGATGCGTCCAGCAGCACGTAGAAGGAAGCACGCGAGACGCAGAGATGCTCGGCCGCCTTGCGCACACACCACTGGTGTGCTTCCAGTGCAGCAATCACATCGTCCTCGCCGACCCGCGACGGTGAGCGATAGCGCACTGCCGGCGCCACAGCGGCCACCTGGCCTGCGTCCATCGCAGGCGCAGACAGGGAGACGGGCGCGGGCACGGGAGCCGGCAGCAATGCCTGCATGTCCGGCCATTCCTGTACCTGTGCCGCCAGGCTCAGTCGCCGCAGCACATGTGCCAGCTGGCGGACGTTGCCGGGCCAGTCATACAGGCACAACGCCTGCACCACCGAGCCAGGCAGCTCCACCGGTGCAGCGTCGCTGCCCTGCCAACGTTGCAGCAGCTGCACGATCAGAACACCGATGTCCTGGCGACGCTCGCGCAGTGGCGGCATTGCAATCACGAAGGCTTCAAGGCGACGTAGCAACGGCTGGTTGAAGCCTGGCGTGGATAGATCCCGATCGGTGGCCGCTATCAGGCGCACGTCGGCGCGCTCGTTGCGTGCACTTCCAAGCGGTCGGTATTCGCCGGTTTCCAGCGCCCGCAGCAGCATCGGCTGCACCGCCGCAGGCGTGTCGCCAATCTCATCGAGGAACAACGTTCCGCCGTTGGCTTCGGCGAAATAGCCTTCGCGCGCCACCTGTGCTCCGGTGTAGGCCCCTTTGTTCGCGCCGAACAGATCCGCCGCCGCCAGCGACTCGTTCAAGGCGGCCATGTTCACGCTCACCAGCATCCGGTGCGAACGCGCACTGGCGGCATGGATGGCCTGCGCCACGAGCTCCTTGCCGGTGCCGGTCTCCCCCAGGATCAGGGTCGGCATGTCGGTTGCCGCGACCTGGGCGATCGCTGCACGTACCCGCGTCATCGCCGGGCTCACCCCGACCAGTGCACTGCCGCCCTGCCCGGCGCTGCCGATACCGATATAGCCCAGGCACAGCAGGACACTGCCACCCAATCGAAGTACCACCCCACGGCGAAGCCGCGTCGTGTCGAATGCAATGGGCGTCCCGCGCATGTCTTCGCTGATCGGCACACCGTCGATCTCGACGCGCATCGTCGATGCCGGGGCGCTCAGCAGCACACTGCCGTCGTCGCCTGCACGAAAGCACAGGGATTGCCTCGAAACGCCCTGATGTTCAAGCGCCTCGCCGACGTCACTGGCGGCGGCGAAGAACGCGGGCGCATTCCGGTTCAATTCGGCCGCGCCACGCTCAAGGAGCAAGGCTGCCTGCTCACCAATGCGACGCCGACGCGGATGCCAGAGCACCGTCAATCCGAGCGTTGCCGTGGCCTGTGCCGCCAGCGCCTCGATCGGCGCGGACAACGTGGCTTCCCTGTCAGCTGTGCGTCGCGACACCGGTCCCTGCCCCCATTCCGTGGCCGTTGCCGGATCGTACCTGATGTCGGCGCGGACCGCGGAGGGACATGCCGGGCATGTCAGCCGACATGTCAGCCGACCCGCCAGCCCTGGCCATGGCCTGTCCGGGCTGGCGCGAACCCTTGCCATGGCGGGTTCGGTGGAGTTGGCACGGTTTGTGTGTACGCCCTCATCGAGGCGCACGCTGCGTCTCGCCCATCAACCCTCAATCTCAAGGAAGTCCTTCATGTCGACCATCACTCTGATCAACGAAACCGGCGAAACCGTTCGACTGGCCGTGTTCCAGAAGCCGGTGAGCAACCCGACCCTGGCCACGATCGCCTGGCAGGTTGCCGCACCGCCGCCGGGTGGCAACTCGGTCATCCAGATCCCGGATGACTTCGGCCTGCAGGTGCGTTACTCGAACGATGCTTCCCGTCCCGACCAGCTGGACACCTCGGCCAAGCCGGCCTCCTTCGCCGAGACCTCCGCCGCGTTCACCATCGACAGCGTCGCCTCGCAGGACCGCCGCTCCAATGGTGCGGTGATCAACCAGAGCTTTACCGACCTGGTGCTCAATGAGGTGCGCGTGGTCAACAACTTCAGCATCGGCGTGGAAGCTTCCATCCTGCGCGGCCAGGACGCGATCTACGAGCCGCAGGTCATCTGGCCGGGCGGCCTGTTCATGGAAGATGTACGCGCGAGCATGTTCGTCGCCGTGGTTTCCCAGTTCACCTACAAGGGCCAGCGCCTGGTGCAGGAAGAAATCAGCCAGACCCAGCTCGAGGTGCTCGAGGGCGATTCGCTGATCGTCACTGGGTCCAAGTGGAAGGGCTACTCGCTGACCAAGGCCTGATCCGCAGCGGGTCGGGCCCTGGCCCGTCCCGCTCCACTCCAAGGAGTTCCATCATGACCACTGCGCCTTCGCTGCCCGCGCTCCGTGCCGACTCGCTCCCCCTGCCCAGCAACATCTGGGCGCCCTCGCCAGACGCCAGTATCGAGATCTACTGGAGTGATCCCGTGGATGGTGCATTCGATGTCGCCCTGCTGTTGATCGACCGGGCCATCTCCTCGATGGACCCGGTCAACCTCATCGCCCGCAGCATTCTGGACAGCACCACCCCACGATTGACGTTCTCGCTTGTGGACCCCTATTCCAACAACCGGATCCTGTGGGGACGGATCGAGCGTCGTGTCGATGCTGACGGCTGCATCGGAGTCTGGCTGGTGGACACCGGCTATCCCGGCGGCTTTACCGATCTCGCAAGGATTGCTGGTCCCTTCGAAGGAGGCGCGCATGGCGATGCCGGGCACTGACAACGCGGGGGTTTTCGAGCAGGGGCCGGTGCGCATCAACTGGACCTTCAGCGCCGATGCGCTGGCCTGCGATGTGGATGTGTCCTGGCAGGGGCAGCTGCTCGCACGCAAGCATCTGGTATCCAACGATCCGATACTGGCGTTCGATGCGCGCGGCGAAACCTCGCCGGGCATGATGATCGTCGGGCAGCTGCATTTCGATGCCAGTCGCGCCGCACTTCTGCTCGACCAGCTCCGCTATCCCGGCGGAAGCGCCCCGCCGCAACTGCTGGGCGAAGCAGTGCCGCCCGCCCCGGTGCCGGAATCGGCGCAGGGCGAAGTGGTGCAGTCGCGGCTCGAGGAGGCGGGCGACTTGTTCCCCTATATCCAGCTCCGGGCGTGGCCGGGCACTTCGACCCGGACCCAGGAGGACAACTTCATCGCTTACTCCGGCACCTGCACGACCGCCGACCCGCGCCTGTACTGCAAGCTGGCCGCGTTGCTTCCAGCGGGAGACAGTGCGCGCAGCCAGATGCTTGAGCAGGCGGTGATGTTCCTGCAGGGCGATGCGCCCTATACCGGCCAGTGCGTACCCACGATTGCCGTGCTGGGGCCGGACGCTGTTGCGCTGGAGCGCTTCGCGCTGGCCGCTGCAGCGATTCCGCTGCCAAGCCGCGAAGCGTTGATCGATCTGATCGTGCAGCTCTGGGGTCAACCCTGGCCGGCGATCACCGAGGCCATGGCCTCGACGGAATTCGCGCAGACGCTTGATCGGATCTGGCAGAACGTGTTCGCCTTGAACTGTGTGCTTGGCTATGACCGTCGCCAGCGCGACGCACTCACCCGCACCCTCCAGGCGGCAACACTGCTGGGCCGCCTGTCGCGCGATACCGCACCGGGTTTCGAGGGGCGTTGGCCACCAGAACGTCTGCGTAATGGCCTGGCCGCCACCCTGTTGTTGCCTTCTCCCGTCTTCCCGCTGCCCGCCGCCGGGCCCGCCCGGGCCGAAGAGCCGTCGAGCATCCCGATCCAGCCCTATGCGATCGGTGAGCTGCAGCAGGTCAAGCGCCGCCTGTTGGGCTACGCGCTGGGAGAAGTCAGCCACATCGAGAGCGTGATGGCCGATGAGCGCAAGGTGCGCGCCCGGCATGAGCGCGCTGACACGCTGAGCGAGCATAGCGCTCGGACAGGCGTGGCCGATACCCATGAGGATCTGCGCGACGGCCTCGCCAGCACGCTGGAGTCGGAAGTCCACAACGCGCTGCGCGAACAGTTCAAGCTCGAGTATTCAACCACCTACGGTCCGCCCACCCAGTGCCAGCAGGACGGAAGCTGCACGCTGATGCCGGTGGACACCCAGCCCACCCGTGATCGCCTGGCCGACAGCGCGACGCTGGCGCGGCGGATCGTCCAGCGTGCCGCACAACGGGTCACCACCCAGCTGGGCGAGCAGCGGCTGCAGCGGCATCGTCACACCCGCCGCAATGAAGTCTCACAGTGCTTCGATCGTCGCGGCCGCGCCAACAACCAGCGTGGCGTCTACCGCTGGCTCAATGCCCGCTACCGGTGCTGGGTGGTCTCCGTCGGCCATCGGCTGATGCTGGAATACCGTGTCCCGCGGCCGGGCGAGCGGCTGGTGCACGCTCGCCGTGACCAGTATGGGCAGGCGCTGGAACAGCCGCTGGCACCTGCACAGCTGGGCCTGCGCCAGTTCAATGACCTTTCGCTGGATCCGCAGAGCCCCTGCTACTACGCTGCGCTGGCGGCACGCTACGGCGTGGAGGTCACCGAGCTTCCGCCCACGCCCGAGGCACATGCCTGTACGGTGTTCGAGAGCGGCACACCCTTGTTGAGCCAGCAGCTGCCGCTGCCGCCGGGCTATCAGGCGGTCTCGGCGAGCATCGCCCTGGCCAGTGCCAGCCAGGGTTGGAGCATGCGAGGCAGCATCGGCACGGCCGGGTTCACCACCGAGGGGAATGCATCAGCCGTCCTGCCGGACATTGCCTTGGCCGGGCAGACCGGCGCGCTGCCCATCAGCATCGTCCTGGTCGCACCTGCCGGCGCGGAGGAGCCGTCCGACCCTGCACCGACGGCAACGCCGCTGCCCGTCTATGGATTGAACATCGATGTACGCCTGGCCAGCACGCCGGAGCTGCTCGCGGCCTGGAAATCACGACTCTACGATCGGCTGATCGAGGCCTGGCGGCGCGAGCTGCTCCGCTATTTCGATGCCGCCGGTGCATCGCCCCGGCGCCACCCCGACGGGCAGGCGCAACAGCGCAGCATCCGCCTTGAACTGCAACGGGCAGGAGTGCGCGGGCTGCTTGGCCTGTCCCGCCGGCGCACGGGTGCCGATGCGCCTGACCAGCAGGTGGCGCCCACCCTGCAGCTATGGCTGGACCAAGCGCTGGAGTGGCCGGAGCTGACCCATACCCTGATCGATGATCCGGAGGCTGCACCCGCGCCGGATCCTGATGACGCCGGGTTGACCCCGTTCCTGCAGGCCGCGCAGGCACGGGTACTGCTGCCGGTCGCGCCGGGCCATGAGAACGCGCTGCTGTACTTCCTCGCTACAGGCATGATGTGGCTGGGTGATGACGCGCTGGTGCCTACGTTCCAGGCAACACTGGAGGCAGCCCCCGCTAACCAACCTGCGACGCTGCGTTACCTGGACCTGGCGGACGATCTCAAGGTGATCTCGGCCACGCCGGCCCCAGCACCTCAGCGGGAGGCGTGGGAGCTGATGGTGGCCACCGATATCAGCGTCCTGCAAGACGGTGAAGCCCTGCCCGACTTCAAGGACGAGGCATGAACACCGCCCAGCCCATCGGCAGCGTCTGCCTCTATCTCGGCGACCTTGCACAGGTTTCGCAGGCCCCCAATCCGGCCTGGTCGAGCGGCGACAGTGCCGTTGCCGCGTCCGCCGCGAGCCGCACAGATGGCCCACTCCGCGCGTTGCTGGAACCGCTCGGTTGGATGCCCTGCGATGGCCGCGAAATGCGCATCTCCCGCTACCCGGACTTGTTTGCCGCGCTCGGCTGCCTGTACGGCGGCCAGTACGAACGCGGCATCTTCAACCTGCCCGACCTGCGCGGCATGTTCGTCCGCGGGGTTGACGACGGCGCCGGCGTGGATCCGGACCGCGACCAGCGTCGTTCCCCGGACGGCAACCCGGACTATTCCGGTGTCGGCTCGCTGCAGTGGGATGCCCTGCAGGCGCATCAGCATGACTACAGCGAACCCACCGGCAGTACGGTCTCCGGCGATGCAGCGCAGGCCTGCAATCTGCCAGCCAAGCCCCAGAAGACCACCGATCCTGTCACCGGTCGCGTGAGCGTGCATGAGACACGCCCACGCAACATGGCCGTCCACTACATCATCCGTGTTGAGTAGTGGTGACCGCCAGGGGCTTAGACCGGCGGCTCGGTGCCCGACCCCACCTCGGCTTCTGGGTCGAACGAGAACACCCGGATTTCCTGCTGCGGGCCCGCCTTGGTCAGGCGTTCGATCACCACGGTGAGGATCAATGACAGCTTCCAGCGGCCGTCGTCCTGCACGACGGTCAGCGGGGTCAGCGAGTGCTGCACCGACGCACTGAAGCCGGGTTCACGGTCATGCTCGATCCGGGCCGGCTGCCACTGCTCGATCGGCGTGGTGGCTCGCACGCTTGAGAACGGCGATGGCGCCGAGAACCGTTCGCCCGAGGTGTGCGGAACCGTGTAAAGCATCGCATCGAGGATATTGGTTGACAGCAGCGTACCGCTGCGGCCAAAGCCGGTGACCTCCACGCTGACCGTATCGCCTTCACGGAAATGCACGGCACCGGCATAGCGGCCGACCGGCGAATAGAGATCTCGGTGCGTCTTTGCGACGGCAGCCTGCCACAACAGGTCCGAGCTGACCTGGTCGATATCGAAGCTGACCCGGATGATCGCGGCATCGGCCGCGGGCGGGGTGATGTTCACACTCATTCTGTCTTCCCTGTAAGCATGCGGTGGTAGCGCCGATCCCGGCGTAGAGCCAGAAGATCCGGCTCCCCGGCGATCATATGCGGGGGGTAGCCGCGCGCGATAGCGTCCTGCAGGTGAGCCAACGCAGCTTCGCGACGGCCGCCAAGTTCGGCCACCAGCGCTGCGCGAAACTGCAGGTCTGCATTGTTATTGCCACCGGCGAGTGCGGCGTCGATGCGCTGCCGTGCCAGCGAAGCCTGTCCCAGCCGGGCGGCGTACAGCGCGCTGCGACTCTGCAGCGTTGCGCTGTCAGGGCTGCGCTGCAGCAGCGTGTCCACCATCTGCAGGGCGCGCTGGTGGGCCGCGCGCGCCTGCGCTTCATGGCCAGGCAACCAGCGCAGGGTATCGCCCAGATTGGCCCATTTCAGGTAGTCGTTGGGGCTGCCCTTCGCATCGGACAATGCACGCTCGAACGCCGTGGCGGCCTCAGCGTAGTCACCCCGCATGTACAACAGGGTGCCGAGGTTGCCATACAGGCGGCCATTGCTGCCCTGCCGAAGGCCCTGCTGCAGCACATGAAGCGCCTCATCGAGACGGTTCGCGCGCAGCAGCACGCCGCTCAAGCTGACGTAGGCCTGCACGCCATTGGGCTTGAGCAGGATGCTGCGGTGGAACGCCTGCTCGGCACCGGCGAGGTCGCCCTGCTGGTAGAGCAGCGTCCCCTGGGTGTCGACAAAGCCGCGGTCGGCAGGGAGCCGCCGCATGGCGTCGGCCAGCACCTGCTGGGCCTGGCTTGCGCGGCCCGACTGCGCGTACAGGCGCGCCAGGCCCAGCAACGCATGGCGATCGCCCGGGTCCAGCATCCGCGCCCGCAGATAGTGGGCTTCTGCGTCGGCCTTGTTGTTCAGATACTCCTCCACCCAGCCTCGCGCCGCCTGCACGATGGCCCGCTGCGGTTCCTCACGCTCGGCCTGCTGGGCTGCCGCGCGTGCGCGACTCAACCAGACCTCATCGCGCTCATCACCGGCGTAGCTCAGGCAATACCCGATGGCCAACAGCGCTGCGGCACCGGCATCGTGCGGGTCGCTGGCCAGTCGCTGCTCCAGCAGCGCCACCGCTTCGGCTACAGTGCCGGCCTGGTCGAAGTCAGCCAACAGGCGTTCCGCGCGGACCAACGGGTCGATCGCAGCACCGGCCTCCGCCACAGCCTCTGCCCCCGCCAGGCGCACGTCGCGCGCCTGGATGAACACAGCGAGCAGTCCGAACAACACGATCAAGCCCAGCACCCCACGCTGCTCCGCACGCTTTCGGCTTCGCTCGTGCCGCTGCTCCTGCGCCTTCAGCAGCGCCCTGTGCACATCGGACATGGAGCGTGGACGGTCCTGCGCGTGACGGCGCGTCATCCGCTCGACCAGATCGGTCAGCGCGGCGTCGGTACCGCGCGGCAGCCGTCGCCCTGCCGCTCCACCATGCAGGCGTCGATGTAATCCGCCCCACGCCGCGCTGGCCTCGAAATCACGGCTGCCCTTCAGCGCCTCGTGCAGCACCAGCCCAAGCGCATAGATGTCACCGGATGCGCCCGCGCGCGCGCCCAGCAGGCGTTCGGGGGCCAGGTAAGCCAGCGTCCCTGCCGCGCTCTGGGCAGTCACCGTGCTGACGGTCTGCTCGGGGTCGATGGCCGCAGCAGCACCGAAATCCAGGATGCGCACGTCCCCGCATTCGGTGAGCATCACGTTGGAGGGCTTCAGGTCACCATGCGCCCAGCCATGGCGATGGGCCACAGCCAAGGCTTCGGCCACCGCCGCACCCAGACGCAGCACACGCTCGGCGGGCAACGCGCCGGTCCGGTCCAACGCCTGCGCCAGAGTGATGCCGCGGATGCGCTCCATCACCATCGCCAGCTGACCGGCGTGCTCCTCCAATGCATAGACCGTTACAAAAGCACGGTGCGCCTGCGCGGCCAGCCGCTGGGCCTCGTAGCGCAGACCTCGTTGGCCGGATTCATCGCCTATCGAGAACTTGATCGCGACTTCGCGCGCCAGCCGCTCATCCCAGGCCAGGCAAACCCGACCGAAGCCCCCCTCGCCCAGCGTGCCTCCGATCCGATAGTGACTGAACTGCTGTCCCGCCCCCGTAGAGGGTTGCTCCACAACGTTGTCCATTCCCACTCCTGATTGATTGAGAGGGAGCAAGGATCAGTCACTTTTCGCGACTTCACGGGGTTGAACGCGCGTGTGCGATTGCAGTCCTCCACGTGCCGGGTGCGTCACCCTACCGCAGCAGACACTGCCAGAAAATTGACAGGCGCCGCTGCACAGGCTGGCTGCAGAAGCCACCAGCATTGCCACCGCCGCTGCACGCCATGGCTGCACCGATCAGGCGCACGCCACCCATGATCTTGTGCGATCGTGGCAGCGATGCCGCGCTGCGACTGGCGACCTCCTGGTACGTGGAAGCAGCGTGGGGGTGTCTGGGCCTGGAACCAATGCGTGCGAAACGTGCTGCCCTCAAAAGCGCCCGCGAATGGCCGTCTTGAAAAGGCAGCACATCCTGCGTCGCGCATGCCCCACATCACGTCGAAATCGCCTGCACGGGCGGGCCGGATCTCCATGCGTCTACTGCAGATCTGTGGTCGTGACCAGGCCGGGTACTAGCAGATTCCAGCAAGCGCCCCGCACCCGCTTCACGCGCCACCGCCATCGGTTCGGCAATAGTTGAGTGAATTCCGGCCCTTAGAGCAGTACATGCCCCCTACTTCCGCGCGCATCCCGCACCGGCTCCGCCGATGGCGCGTCGCTGGCTACGTCCTGCTGGGCATCTACCTGCTGTATCTGCTGGCCGGCAACATCTTCCTCAACACGCCACTGTTCGACCAGGTCACCAACCGCAAGCCGCACAAGTTCGTGATGACCACGGGCCCAGCCCTCACCTTGCTGCCCGGCCACGTGATCGCCTGGAACGTGCACATGCGCGGCCACGTCAACCACACCGTCTACGTGCTGCATGCCGACCGGGCAAGCGCCAGGCTGGCAGTCCTGCCGCTGTTCCAGCGCGAAGTGCGGGTTCCGCGCCTGCAGGCCACGGGCGTCTCGGCCGAGATCAGCCGTGTTGAAGAGGCCATCCCGCCGCCCCCGCGCAGCGACCAGGGCTGGACGCTGCGGTTCGATGCCATCCACAGCGACAGCATCCGCAGCGCCCGTTTCGGCAAGCTGCTGATCATCGGCAAGGGCCAGGGCACGGTCGGCTTCGTCAAGCAGCTGCGCGGCGGTCCTTCGGAACTGCTGGATTCAACAGTCACATTCAAGGGTGCAGACACCAGTTTCGACGGCGTGCAGCTGCTGGGCGACATGAACCTGGCTGCGCGCTTCAGCTACCCACGCCACTACCGTGACCAGGCGCCTGGGCTGGCCAAACTGAAGATCCTGCATGCCCAGCTGGACGTTGATGCACGCAGCCAGGGCCTGCGTATGGATACGGATGCCACCACCCCGAAGATCTCCAGCGCCCCGGTGCCGGGCCGCCTGCAGCTCTCGGCACACCTGATCGATGGTCAGCTGCAACCCGGCGACCGCGCTCTCTGGCAGGTGCCGCTCTATCTTGGCGACGGGGCTCCAGACCGCGGCGTGCTGGCCCTTCAGCTCAACGTGGCCAACGACCTGCGCCTGCAGGCACGCCTGCCACCACGGCCCGACTCAGGCAGCGAAGTGGACGCGGACCTGCACATCACCGGCCGTGAAATCCCCTTCCAGGATCCGGGCCAGTTGCTGGAGCGCAGTTCAGGTACGGTACGCGGCGAATGGACATTCACCTCGCTCAACTGGATCCCTGCCCTGTTCGTCCGCAAGCCGTGGCTGCAACTGGACGGCGGCGGCACGCTGAAGGCCGACCTGCGGCTGCACAATGGCGAGCTGAGCGAAGGCAGCACGGTGGACATTCCCTCTGCCGAAGCAGTTGCCGAGGTCGCCGGCGTCCGGCTTGCCGGTACCGCCAGCGCGCATGGGGAACTGAAGTCAGGTACTCCGAATCAGGCGCTGCTTGCGGTCCGCCTGCCCCGCTTCACCGCGCGTCCCACCGATGCCAAGGACGTTCGGCTGTTCGACGGCCGCAATCTGGCGCTGGACCTGACCGGCGACGGTCGTCTGCAGGAACTGCGCAAGGGCGTGCGCGCGCACCTGAGCTTCAGCGAAGCCACCATTCCAGATCTGTCCGCCTACAACCGTTATCTCGGTTCAAAACAGGTGCGCCTGCTGCGCGGCACCGGCTTACTCAGCGGTGATGCCACCCTCGATACCGATGGCCGCGTTGGCCATGGCACGGCCCGCCTGCAGGGGCGCGGCACCAGTGCGAGGGTGGCAGGGCTGGACATGGGCGGCGATGTGGACGTGAACGCAACGCTGCGCCGGGGCGACTTCAACCAGCGTCATTTCGACCTGTCCGGCACCACGGTCGAGCTACGCAACGTGCAGGTGGCCGGCACGGAACGCTCGACGGCGTGGAAAGGGCGTGCCACCTTCAGACGCGGCCGCATCGATGCGCAATCGCCCTTCCAGGTGGACGCCACCACCGACCTGGCGCTCAGTGATGCGCGCCCCTTGCTGGCGTTGTTCGCCGAGCGCACGGACTACCCGCGCTGGACCTTGTCGCTGCTGGACTCCGGCCAGGTGGATGCGCAGGCCAGGCTGCGCTGGCGCCCGGGCCATCTGGTGATTGATGGCCTGCAGGCCGAGAATGATCGGCTGTCGGTGCGCGCGCGACTGGATCTGCTGGAGCAGCGCAAGCGCGGCGACCTTTATCTGCGCTGGGGGCTGTTGGGCGCGGGCATCGAACTGGATGGCGACCAGCGCCAGTGGCACCTGGCCAAGGCGCGCGAGTGGTTTGACGAGCGCCCTTCCCTGCTGCCAACAGGCACTGGCGGATCCTCAGACTGAATGCCGCGGCATCTGCATCCATATGCCGCGTTCATGCGTATGCAGGGGCATACGGAGCATGGAGCGGTATCGGGATGAAGCGCGGCACACAGATTTCCGGGTTTCTGGGCTGGTTGGCGATCACCTTCGCTGCGGCCGCATTGGGCGCGTGGGCATCTTCATCGGCGGCCACCTTCTATACCACGCTTGCCCTGCCCGCGTGGGCGCCGCCGGCCGGCGTGTTCGGCCCGGTGTGGACGCTGCTCTATGCGCTGATGGCGGTTGCGGCTTGGCGGGTCTGGCGCGAGCGCGGCTGGCGCGGCGCGCAACCGGCACTGCGGCTCTATCTGTTGCAGTTGGCCGTCAACGCACTG
The DNA here is from genome assembly GCF_030237085.1 of Stenotrophomonas maltophilia group sp. Smal32. Classification (NCBI taxonomy): domain Bacteria; kingdom Pseudomonadati; phylum Pseudomonadota; class Gammaproteobacteria; order Lysobacterales; family Lysobacteraceae; genus Stenotrophomonas; species Stenotrophomonas maltophilia group sp. Smal32. Next base: position 86,104 of record NZ_JASJSI010000004.1, on the reverse strand, counting down.
TGGAGCTGGCTGTTCTTCGGCTGGAAACTTGGCGCCCTTGCGTTCGCGGACATTCTTCTGCTGATTGCGCTGGTGTGCGCCACGATCGTCAGGTTTGCGCGCGTCAGCCGCATTGCGGCAGTAATGCTGCTTCCCTACCTGGCCTGGATCGTGTTTGCCTGCGCGCTGAACTACGCGGTGTGGCGCGCCAATCCCGCACTGCTGTGAGCGCAACAGATCTGAGTCAAGCCTGGGCAATGGCCTGCGGGCGCCACGCCCGCAACAGCGACGACTTGAAGGCCTGCTGACCACAGCCGGTGGGGCAGCGCACCACTCTGGCTGCAGAATGGCTCACCAACCCTTGGCCTTCCTCTGCCTTGAACACCGTTTCGCAGGAAAGGCAGCGGGCCACCAGCGAGTACAGGTGCAGAAGACGACCGCTGGCAGGATCCTGCAGGGCATCCACATCCAGCAGTTCAAACTGGCAGCTGTCAGGCAGCATGCGGTACGGAAGAGGTGGGAGCGTCTGCAGGTTCACGGGCGTGGCAACGGTTGGAGGTGGATTCACCCTAGGACAATCGCTGTCGAGCTGGCGTGCAGCCGATATGCATTGGATGCAAAACCTCTGCACGGGCGCCTTACACATCGTCCGCCGCTGTGTAGATGAAGAATTCAGGTTTGAATGAAACGGCCTTCACGGGCATCAGGTGGTAGGCGAATGCGCGATTTTGCTTCACCATCCCTGCTAGCCGGATGTATCGCTGGGCTTTTCCAGCCATCCATGAAACATGAGCCCCTCCGTTGATGCCTTCTGCCCAGTCCACGCCCGACCTTGCGCTGTCCCGTTGTGCGCGCGAACCCATCCACACACCCGGCGCGATCCAGCCCTACGGTGTGCTTCTGGTGCTGGAGCCGCAGTCGTTGCGGGTGCGCGAGCGCGCCATCAGTCAGCCGAGCGTCCTTCATCAGCCGAGCGTCCTTCAGCAGTTCGGCGAGCCGTTGCTTCAGCACGTCAGTGAGGTACTCGGTGGCGTGCTGGCGCCCTTCCAGGCGCTGCTCCGGCAGACCACCATCGGCAGCAGTGCGCATGTGGGCGCCGTGCACCTGGATGGCCACGGCCGCCATCAGCTGCTGGTGCATCGCTCCGCCACCGACCTCCTTGTCGAGCTGGAAGCGCCGGTTGCGGGCCAGCCCGGTTCTCTTGAAGAGCTGTATCCGGCCATCCGCGAGCTGATGACCGCCATCGAATCGGCCTCGACGGTGGAAGACCTGTGCCAGCTGGCCGCCGCGCACATGCGCCGGCTCACCGGCTTCGATCGCACCCTGGTCTATCAGTTCGACGCCGGCTGGAACGGCATCGTGGTGGCGGAAGAAGGCAATGGCCTGTTGCCCTCGTACCTGGACCTGCGTTTTCCTGAATCTGACATTCCCGCCCAGGCACGCGAACTCTACCGCCGCAACCGGGTGCGCCTGATCGCGGACAACAACTACACCCCTGCCCCGTTGATGCGGGCCGAGGAGCATCGCGACGCACCGCCGACTGATCTGAGCCTGGCGGTGCTGCGCAGCGTATCCCCGGTGCACCTGCAGTACATGCGCAACATGGGCACCGGGGCGTCGATGTCGGTCTCGCTGGTCCATGAGGGCCAGTTGTGGGGGCTGATGTCGTGCCATACGGTGCAGCCGCGCCGCCTGCCCTACCACGTGCGCACGGCCTGCGAGTTCATGGGCCAGATCCTGTCGCTGCAGATTGCCCTGAAGGAGCGTGCGCGCGCGATCGAGGAACGCGTGGTTCGCCGTTCCGTGCTGGTCAAGCTGCTGGGACGCATGGCCGGTGACGAGGACTTCATTGCCGCGCTGCGCCTGGATGAGACCAGCCTGCTGTCGCTGACCGGTGCCGCTGGCGCGGCCATCGTGCACAAGGGCGACTGCATGCGCGTTGGCCGGTGCCCTTCTGCCAGCGACGTCCTGGCGCTGACCGACTGGTTGTCCGCGCAGCATGCCGGCCAGGAAATCTACTGCACTGATCATCTGGCCGCCGACTGGGCGGAGGGCGCTCGCCTGGCGGAGGTGGCCAGTGGCCTGCTGGCGGTCTCCATCTCGCAGCTGCATGACAGCTACCTGATGTGGTTCCGCCCAGAGGTGGTGCGTACTGTCAGTTGGGGTGGCGATCCCCGAAAGACCGCAGCGCCGGATGTCGTGCTGTCTCCACGCCATTCCTTTGAGGCATGGAAGGAGACCGTGCAGCAGCGCAGCCTGCCATGGGGTGACGCCGATCGCGATGCCGCGCACGAGATGCGAACCGCCATCGTCGACGTCGTGTTGCGCAAGGCCGAGGAAATGGCCGAGCTGAACGAGCAGCTCCTGCGCAGCAACAAGGAACTGGAGGCATTCTCCTATTCGGTCAGCCACGACCTGCGCGCCCCCTTCCGCCATATCGTCGGTTATTCGGAGCTGCTGGGCAGCTCGGCCGGTGAACGCCTCAACGAGACCGAGCGCCGCTTCCTGGACACCATCGTCGAGTCGGCAAAGTCCGCCGGAACGCTGGTGGACGACCTGCTCAGCTTCTCGCAGATGGGACGCTCCACGCTGGGACGGGTGCGGCTGGACATGGCTGCGCTGGTCGGGGATGTCCGCAAGAGCCTGGCGCTGGACTACGCCGGTCGCGATGTGCAGTGGACGATGGCGCCGCTGCCGGAGGTGGAAGCCGACCCGACCATGCTGCGCCTGGTCTGGCAGAACCTGTTGTCCAATGCGGTCAAGTTCACCCGCGAGCGCGACCAGGCGGTGATCGAGGTCGGCCACGAACGCAGCGACGATGAAGATCACTTCTTCGTGCGCGACAACGGCTGCGGCTTCGACATGCGCTATGTGGACAAACTGTTTGGCGTGTTCCAGCGCCTGCATCACGTCGAGGAATTCGAAGGCACCGGCATCGGCCTGGCCAACGTGCGTCGCATCATCGGCCGCCACGGCGGCCGCACCTGGGCCGAAGGCGAACCCGGCAAGGGCGCCACGATCCACTTCACCCTACCCCGTTCCACAGGAGATTACCCATGAGGGACCTGCGGCCGATCCTCCTGGTCGAGGACAGCCCAAAGGATGCCGAACTGACACTGGCCGCGTTGTCGCGCTGCCAGCTGCTGAATGACGTCATCCATGTACGAGACGGCGCCGAAGCGCTGGACTACCTGCGCTGCGAGGGAAAGTTCGCCGGGGCCAACCATGGTGGCCCCGTGGTGGTGCTTCTGGACCTGAAGCTGCCCAAGGTCAACGGTCTGGAAGTGCTGGAACAGGTTCGCGGAGATCCGCAGCTGAGCAGCACCCCGATCGTCATGCTGACCTCTTCCCGCGAAGAGCAGGATCTCGTGCGCAGTTACGAACTGGGTGTGAATGCCTTCGTGGTGAAGCCTGTCGACTTCAAGGAATTCTTCGACGCGATCCAGGGGTTGGGCATGTTCTGGGGCATCACCAACCAGCCACCGCCACATCGCCCCTCCGGTACGGGGCAGCACAATGCATGATGGATCGCGCAGCAGCGAGCGCCTGCGCATCCTCATGCTGGAGGACAGTGCGCTCGATGCGGAGCTGATCACCGCACAGCTGCAGCGCGCCGGCCTGGACTTCGAGGCCGAGCGCCTGTGGACCCGCAACGCCTTCATCGAGGCAATCGACAGCCGACCGTTCGACGTGATCCTCGCCGATCATGTCCTGCCTGGCTTCGATGGCGACGCTGCACTTGCCCTGGCACGCGAGCGCGTGCCACAGACGCCTTTCATCTTTGTCTCCGGCACGCTGACCGAGGAGCTGGCGGTCCAGGCTCTCACGCGCGGTGCCCGCGACTATGTGGTGAAGCAACGCCTGCAACGCTTGCCCGATGCGATCCGCCGCGCCCGCCAGGAGGCGCACGAGCGCACCCAGCTTGCCAATGCGCAGGCCGCGCTGAACGACAGCCAGGCCCAGCTGCAGCAGGTGACCGACGCCGTTCCTGCACTGATCGCCCAGCTGGACAAGGACCATCGCTACAGGTTTGCCAACAAGGCGTTTCTGGACTGGCATGGCTTCAGCCTTGCCGAACTGCTGGGCCGCACCGCACGGGAAGTCAGTGGCATTTCTGCGTTTGAACATGCGTTGCCCAGCCTGGAGCGCGTGCTTCAGGGCGAGCGCTCCAGCTTCCAGGTGGAGCTGATCCATCGCAGTGGCCAGTCACGATTCGTGCAGATGGATTGCGTGCCGGAACATGCGGCCGACGGCAGTGTGGTTGGCTACATCTGCATGGCCAGCGACGTATCCCTGCTGAAGCAGGCCGAACTGGCGCTGCGCGAAGACAACCAGGAACTGGAGCGGCAGGTCCAGGCGCGCACGGCCGAGTTGAGGGCCAGCAAGCGTCGCCTGCAGGCCATTTTCGAATCCAGCTTCCAGCACCAGGTACTGCTCGATCTTTCCGGCGGCGTGGTTGATGCCAACGTCGCCTCGCTGGCCGCCGTGCTGGCCGACAAGAAGGATGTGGTGGGCCAGCCTTATGTGCAGTCGCCGTGGTTCGCCACGACCGACGAGGTTGCCACCACCGTTGATCAGGCCGTCACCGATGCCGTGCACGGCCACAGCTCGCTGCATGCGCTGGATATCGAGCTGCCGACCGGGCGGCGCAGTTTCGACTTCTCGTTCCGCCCCCTGCTGGACGCAGACGGTGCGGTTACGGCCGTGGTCTCCGAAGCGGTGGAAACCACCGCCCGGCTGCAGGCCGAACACGCGCTGCGCCAGTCGCAGAAGATCGAGGCCGTGGGCCAACTGACCGGTGGCATCGCCCACGACTTCAACAACATCCTGACGGTCATCTCCGGCAACGTCGAACACGCCATGCTGCTCAGCGAGCGCGCTGGTGAACCGGCCGCGCTGGTCGGTCGCGCCCTGGACAATGCCCTGAAGGGCGTGGGACGTGCCGCCAGCCTCACCCAGCGGTTGCTGGCATTTGCCCGCCGCCAGCCGTTGCATAGCCAGGCGGCCAACCTCAACGACCGCCTGCTGGACATGCACGACATGCTGCAGCGTGCGTTGGGCGAACTGGTGCAACTGGAGATCCGCAGCGCCCAGGACATCTGGTGCGTGGAGATCGACGTCAGCCAGTTGGAGGCCTCTGTGCTCAACCTGGCGGTCAATGCCCGAGATGCAATGCCTCACGGTGGCCGGCTGGTCATCGAGGTCGACAACAGCCACCTGGACCATGACTACGCCGCGCTGTTCCCCGATGCCGAACCCGGCGAGTACGTGATGCTTCGCGTGCGCGACAACGGGCACGGCATGGATGCAGCCACGTTGGCGCGCGTGTTCGAACCGTTCTTCACCACCAAGCAGGTCGGCCGTGGCACTGGGCTGGGCTTGTCGATGGTGCACGGCTTCGTCAAGCAGTCCGGCGGTCATGTCCTGATCGATTCGGTGGAAGGCGGCGGCACCAGCATCACCATGATGTTCCCGCGCTCGCCGCTGGCGCTGCCCAGCGAAGCGCGTGCGCCACAGTCTGGCTTGGCCGGCTACGCGCCGCGTGAGGAAACCATCCTGGTGGCCGAGGACAACGACGATGTGCGCGCGCACACGGTTGATTCACTGCGCCTGCTGGGCTACCGCGTACTGGAAGCGCATGACGGACCGTCCGCGCTGCGATTGCTGGAGCGCCCGGACACGAGGGTCGACCTGCTGTTCTCCGACGTGGTGATGCCCAGCATGTCGGGCTGGGAACTGGTCCGCGAGGTCCGCGAGCGCTGGCCTGAAGTTGCTGTGCTGTTCACTTCGGGCTATCCACGCGACCACGAGGCGGTGGGTAGTCAGGGTCGGTTCGCTGCGCTGCTGCCGAAGCCGTTTACCCGCAGTGACCTTGCACAGGCGGTACGCACCGCGCTGGACGCTGCCGCGCACTGAGCTCACGCCGCCGGATCACGCGTGCCTGCCGCGATCCGGTTGATGTCCGCGCACTCCACCGTGGCAGGCGGATGCTCTCTTCCTGCCAGTGCGATCATCGCCTGGCCCACCGCCAGATTGCTGGTGACCAGTGAAGGGACGAGTGCGCCCGCCAGTTTCATCAGCGGCGCGCCACCCCAGTACAGGGGCTTGAGCACCGCGTGGCGCGTGCCGGTTCCCGATACCGGCCGCACGCCTCCCGGGCGCAGCATCACGGTACGCACCGGCATCCTGCGGAGCGCCAGTTCGATTTCGCCCTTGATCCGCAGCGGCATCACCCGGCTCTGCGGGTCCGCGCCGGCGCCGGACACATACAGAAAGCAACCGTCGGGATTCACTGCCGCCCACGCGCGGGCCACGGCCAGTGTGGTGTCCAGCGTCACCCGCCGGTACTCGGCTTCGGCGGTGCCCACCGGAGGCGCGCCCGCGCAATAGAAGCACGCGTTGAAGCCAGCCAGATCGTCACGCTGCTCATCGATGCGCAGGAAATCCGGCACGACCCGCTCGCTTCCCGCACCGCTGAGGCTGCCCGGACGCCGTACCAGCGCGGTCAGATGGCCGACCTGCGATGAGCGCTGGCAGGCCAACGCCACGCCCTGCCCCACCAACCCGGCGGCGCCGGTCAACAGAACACGCAATGCTTCTGCCCTCGCCATCACCCTCTCCCGCCCCGCTAGAGCTTCACGAAACGCTGCACCTTCCGCGCCAGCCAGCCACTGAACACCAGGGGTGCATCCAGCGCCGACACGCAGATACACGGCACCCCTGGCGCGGTCACCGGCTGGTGCTCCACGTCCCCATCCAGGTCCGCCACGTCGCCGGGCGCGAACAACCCCAACGCATCATTGTACGAGCCCCGCAGGATCTGGGTCAGCTCGCTTCGGCCGTGGCTGTGCATCGGCAGGCACTTGCCCGGGGCAATCTTCAGCATGATCAGCGAAGGCATCTGCTCGGCACGGATGCAGTGCACGCCCGGCGCCATCCAGCGCCAGCGCAGGCCACTGAGCGACGCGCCGAAATACGGGTGAAGTGACGCAGGAAGATGGTCCGGATCGGCTTCGGGGCGCTCTCTGGAAACGGTCCGTGATGACACTGCCGCGGCAGGCACATCCGTCGCCAGGCGCATCAACATCGCGTCGCGCAACTGCTCGCGGCGTAGATCGCCCGTGGATGGCTGGGTCTGTTCCAGCAAGACCGATCCGATCGCCTCGGCCTCGCGCAGGCGCTGGCGACAGTGCGGGCACTGCTCCAGATGGGCGCCCGCCACGATGCTCAACGGCGCCGGAAGCGCGCCTGCGGCGTAGCTCATCAGTGTGGATTCGTGCAGATGGTGGTGCGGATTCACAGCGCACCTCCCACTTTCGACTGCAGTTGCAGGAACGCACGCCGCAGGTGCGATTTCACCGTGCCCAGCGGCATGCCCAGTGCCTCGGCGATCTCGCTGTGGCTCTTGGCCTCGAAGTAGGACATGCGCACCAGCCGCGCCTGCACTGCCGGCAACTCATTGATGCGTTGGCGAAGCCGGGCCTGGTCGGCGAACTGTTCGGCGCTGCTGCGCTCGACCACGTCCATCGTTGCCGCGTCTTCCACCGCCACCTGTACCTGCATCCAGCTGCGCTCGCGGCGCACGCGGTCGATATGCAGGTTGCGGGCGATGCGGTACAGCCAGGTGCTCAACGCACCCTGCGCGGCATCATAGTCGGCCGCGCGCAGCCACAGGCGCAGCAGGCACTCCTGCGCCAGCTCCTCGGCCACCGCCTCGGGCGCGCCCAGCCCGCGCAGATAGACGCACAGGCGCGGCATGAAATGGTCGTAGATCCGCATGAAACAGTCGCGGTCGCGCAGCCGCGCGACACCGTCCATGTCGCCGGCCCAGTTTTTCGGCTCGCTGCTGGGCTGCTGGGAGCTGGACACGATGCGTGCGCTGTTGAAGTTGGCGAGGGTGCTGGCGGCGTCAGGATACATCTGCGTTCGCGGCGGGCGGGTGAAGGTCTGTCCCCTGTACGCGCGGGAATGGCAATCGGATGCAGCCCGCATTGCGCATCCAACCCGCCCCGCCCGCCGTACGACCTGGACCCGCCCTTACGGATGAATGCCATGCGCATCGCCTGGCTGTTGTTGTGCCTGCCCCACGCCGGACTGGCGACCCCTTGGCTGCGCAGCGAGGGCGTGGCGACGTCCTCGCAGGGCCGGATCCTCTACCACGAAGTTCACTGGCGCCGCGACGCCAGCGAGGGGGCCGAGCACTGGGTGCTGTACCAGTGCCCCGGTGGCCAGCCGTTCGCCCGCAAGCACCTGCCGGCCAGCCCCCTGGCGCAGGCTCGTGGCTATACGCTGCAGGACCGGCGCAGTGGCCAGACGGCCGAGATCGAGGCCGCCAGCGGCGCTGTGTCCGTCGTCTGGAAGGAGGATGCCGCCAGCCCGCCCCGGCAGCGCAGGCTTGATTTGCCGCCGGATGCGGTGATCGATGCGGGATTCGACGCGGCGGTGCGCCTGCACTGGACAGCGCTGATGCAGGGCGAGCGCGTGTCGATGCCGTTCCTGGTGCCCGGGCGGCAGCGCTACTTCCCGGTGCAGGTGCGGCATACCGGCGCCCTGCGCTGGCAAGGCATCGACGCCCAGTCGATCGAGGTCAGCCTCGACACCTGGTATGGCGGCGTCGCACCCCGCCTGTCGCTGGTCTATGCCAACGCCGACAGGCGCCTTCTGGAATTCAATGGCACCAGCAACCTGCGCGATGCACGCGGCACCTATCCGCGGGTGACGGTGCGCTTCAGCGCACCTCCCGCGCAACGCCCCGCGTCTGAGTGGCAACAGGCATGGGCGCAGCCACTGGTCGACCGCTGCCCTGTTACGAACACGTGAAGCCAACATTCACCGCAACACGTCGCATCCATTGCGCATTCTGGTGCGTACAGGAAGACACGACACCCGCCGAGATCCGCCATGGCCTCTGTATCGCCCCTCCCCCGTCGACGCTGGCGCCTGCTGCGCACCCTGCAGCGCTGGGTTGATACCGGCGAAGCCGCGGACGTTGGCGCGGAACAGTCGGGCCGCATCGACTGGCTGCGTGCGGTGCCGTTCGCACTGATGCATGTGGCGTGCATCGCGGTGATCTGGGTAGGTGTCTCATGGACGGCTGTCATCGTGGCCGCAGCGCTCTACGCGGTGCGCATGTTCGCCATCACCGCGTTCTATCACCGCTACTTCTCACACCGCACCTTCCAGGCACCGCGTGCGGTGCAGTTCGTGTTCGCGGTGATCGGCGCGGCCAGCGTGCAGCGCGGCCCGCTGTGGTGGGCGGCCCATCATCGCCACCATCACCGCCACGCAGACCAGCCACTGGACCCGCATTCGCCGCGCGAGGGAGGCTTCTGGCGCAGCCACATGGGCTGGTTCCTGACCCGCGAAGCCTTCGCCACCGACCTGTCGCGGGTGCCGGACCTGGCGCGCTTCCCGGAACTGCGCTGGCTGGACCGCTTCGACACCGCCATTTCCGTGCTGCTGGCCATCGGCCTCTATGCATTGGGCGCAGCACTGGAACACTGGGCGCCGGGCCTGCACACCTCCGGCCCGCAGTTGCTGGTGTGGGGATTCTTCATTTCCACCATCGTGCTGTTCCACGCCACGGTCACCATCAACTCGCTGGCCCACCGCTTCGGTCGTCGCCGCTTCGAGACCCGCGACGACAGCCGCAACAACCTCTGGCTGGCCCTGCTGACGTTCGGCGAAGGCTGGCACAACAACCATCACTTCTTCCCCGGCACCGTACGCCAGGGCTTCCGCTGGTGGGAGATCGACCTGACCTGGTACGGGCTGCGCGTGATGGCGGCGTTCGGCCTGGTCAAGGGACTCAAGCCCGTCCCCGAATGGGTGCTGGCAAAGGCGAGGTACTGACATGCGCATCGCCATCATCGGTTCAGGCATCTCGGGGCTGGCCAGCGCCTGGTGGCTGCAGGAGCGGCACCAGGTGACGCTGTTCGAGGCCAACGATTACCTGGGCGGCCACACCCATACCCACGACGTGCAGATAGACGGCACGCGCATGGCCGTGGACACCGGCTTCATTGTCTTCAATCCCCGGCACTACCCGCTGCTGACGGCACTGTTCGATGAGCTGGGCGTGGCCTCGCAGCCGACCACCATGAGCTTTTCGATGCACAGCGAGCGCAGCGGCGTGGAGTACAACGCCACCTCGCTGGATGGCCTGTTCTGCCAGCGACGCAACCTGGTATCGCCGCGCTTCTGGGGCATGCTGGCCGACCTGCGCCGCTTCTATCGGGATGCCCCGCTGTTGCTGGGCGAGGACGAAGGCCCAACGCTGGGCCAGTACCTGCGCGATCAGCGCTACGGCGAGGCCTTCATTGAAGAGCACCTTCTGCCGATGGCCTCGGCACTGTGGTCGTCTCCCACCGCCACGGTGCAGGACTTCCCCGCGCGCTATCTGGCCCAGTTCATGGCCAACCACCAGATGCTGCAGATGACCGGGCGGTCCTCCTGGCGGGTCGTTACCGGCGGGTCGGCCCGTTACGTGGATGCACTGCGCCGCCGTTGGCGGGTGCATGAGCGCCTGCAGTGCCCGGTGCAGCGGGTGGAGCGCACGCCTGAGGGCGCACGCGTGCACAGTGCCGCCGGCGTCGAAGCCTTCGACGAAGTCATCCTGGCCTGCCATAGCGACCAGGCCCTGGCCCTGCTGGGTGATGCCGACCCCGTCGAGCGCGAGGTGCTGGGTGCCATCCGCTACCAATCCAACGAAGCGGTACTGCATACCGATGCCTCGCTGCTGCCACGCAACCGCAAGGCCTGGGCCGCCTGGAATGCACATGTACCGCGGGATCCAACCGCGCCCTGCACGGTCAGTTACTGCATGAACCTGCTGCAGGGCCTGCCCGGCAGCACGCCATTGGTGGTCACCCTCAACCGCAGCGAAGCCATCGACCCGGCCAGGGTGCTGCGCACGCTGCACTATGCACACCCGGTGCACGATCATGCTGCGGTTCGCGCGCAGCAGCGATGGGCAGACCTGCAGGGCCATCGCCACACCTGGTTCGCAGGGGCCTACTGGGGCTGGGGCTTCCATGAGGATGGTATTCGCAGCGCCCGCCGCGTGGTGGATGCGCTGTTGGCCTGCGCACCGCATCGCCAGGTATCGCTGGCGCGCGAGGTGGCGGCATGAGCGCCAGCGCACTCTATTTCGGGCAGGTGATGCATCGCCGGCATCACCCGCATCCGCATACGTTCCGTTATCCGGTTGCACAACTGCTGCTCGACCTGGATGAACTAGAGACCGTGTTTGCCGGGCGCTGGCTGTGGTCGGTCAATCGGCGCAACCTTGCCGAGTTCCGGCGCAGCGACTATTTCGGCGATCCCGCACAGCCTCTGGCAGACGCCGTGCGCGACCATGCCGCGCAGACGCTTGGCCATCGACCTTCGGGGCCGGTACGCCTGCTGACGCACCTTCGCTTTGCCGGGCATGTGTTCAACCCGGTCAGTTTCTACTACTGCTACCAGGCCGACGGCAGTTCGCTGGACTGCATCGTGGCCGAGATCACCAATACGCCCTGGAAGGAGCGGCACGCGTACGTGCTGCCGGTCGCCACGGCCGTCCACGAAGGTGCGTCACTGCGTTGGCAGTTCGACAAGCGATTCCACGTCTCGCCGTTCATGCCGATGGACTGCCGTTACGACTGGCGCTTCAACAGCCCCGATGAGGACCTGCGTGTGCACATGCAGGTCTGGCGAGACGGCATTCGCCAGTTCGATGCCACCCAGACGCTGCAACGCCGCCCTCTGGATGGCCGCGGCCTGGCGCGGGTTCTGGCCTGCTATCCACTGATGACCACCCAGGTGGTGGCCGCCATCCACTGGCACGCACTGCGGCTGTGGCTGAAGCGCAACCCCGTACACGACCACCCCACCCTTGCCGGGAAACCGCGATGAACTCGATGACACCTTCGGTGACCCTGCCGCGCCCCAGCGCGCTGGACGCCTTCCTGCGCCGCCGGCTGCTGGCACAGCTTGCCCCCCTGCGTGATGGCCACCTGTGCGTGCGCGATGCCCTTGGCGAGGTCCGGCTGGGCAACGCCCATGCCGGGCTGCAGGTGACGGTGACCATTGATGACCCGGCGTTCTACCGGAAGGTCGCTGCGCAGGGCAGCGTCGGCGCCGGCGAGAGCTACATCCAGGGCGAATGGCACTGCGATGATCTGGTGGCTCTGATACGCCTGCTGGTCCGCAACCGCGACCTGCTTGATGGCATGGAGCAGGGCCCGGCCCGTGTGGCTGGCTGGCTGCTGCGCGGCTGGAACCGGCTGCACCGCAACAGCCGCGAGGGCAGCCGGCGCAACATCGCCGCCCACTACGACCTGGGCAACGATTTCTTCGCCCTGTTCCTGTCGCCGGACCTGATGTACTCGTCGGCGCTGTTCACCAGCGAATCCGAATCGCTGGAGTCTGCCTCGCGCCGCAAGCTGGACCGCATCTGCCAGCAGCTGCAACTCACGCCGGGTGACCGGGTGGTGGAAATCGGTACCGGCTGGGGTGGCTTCGCGGTGCACGCGGCGCAGCACTATGGCTGCCACGTCACCACCACCACCATCTCCGCCGAACAGCATGCGCTGGCCGTCGAGCGCGTTCGGGCCGCCGGCCTGCAGGACCGGGTCACGTTGCTGATGCAGGACTACCGTGACCTGCAGGGCCGGTTCGACAAGCTGGTTTCGATCGAAATGATCGAAGCGATCGGCGCCGAGTACCTGGACACCTACATGGCCACGCTGCAGCGGCTGCTGAAGCCCGATGGCGTTGCCCTGCTGCAGGCCATCACCATCGAGGACCATCGCTACGAGCAGGCCCGGCGCAGCGTCGACTACATCAAGCGCTACGTGTTCCCCGGCAGCTTCATTCCCTCCATCAACGCGATCATGGCGGCCAAGACGCGGTCCAGCGACCTTCAGCTGATCGCCCAGCAGGATTTCGGCCATTCCTACGCGCTGACCCTGCGCACCTGGCGCCAGCGCTTCCTCGCACAGCTGCCCGCCGTGCAGGCACAGGGGTTCGATGCGCGCTTCTGCCGCCTGTGGGACTTCTACCTGGCCTACTGCGAAGGCGGTTTCCTGGAGCGTTCGATCGGTGTTTCGCATCTGCTGCTGGCGCGCCCGGGCCATCGACCCGCGGTCCCGGCTGGCGAAGGCAACTGAAATGCGCCGGTTCTGGGCCAACCTGCTTGGCAACCAGCTGGTCTGGCTGTGCGCGGTGGCTGGTGCCGGGCGCGGCTGGCAGTGGCCCGCGTTGCTGGCCGCGTCGCTGTATATCGGCAGCCAGCTGCTGACGTCGGCGCATCCCCGACTGGACCTGCGGCTGCTGCTGCTAGCGTTGGCCTGCGCTTGGCTGGTCGACGCCAGCGCTGCCGCCAGCGGCACCGTGCGCTACGCCGCTGCCCCGCTGGGATGGGCGCCGCCGCCCTGGATCATGGCCTTGTGGGCTTCATTCGCCATGACCCTGAGCACCTCGATGCGCTTCCTGCAGCGACACCCTGCCCTGCCGCCCCTCTTCGGCCTGGTGCTGGCGCCACTGGCCTACCTGTCGGCCGCGCGTGGATTCGGCGCGGTGCAGTTCAACAGCCCGACGTGGCATGGCGTCCTGGTCCTCGGCACGGGCTGGGCCATTGCGCTTTCCCTCCTGTGCCGCGCCGCCCTTGGCGGCACGCGTACTACGCCACAACCCCCTCTCGCCGGAGCGTCATCATGATCAACCTGCTCTGGGTGCTGCTCTACGCGCTACTGGTGATGAGCTGGGGCTGGGCCTGGCAGCGCCGCCACCACAACATCGGCGTTGTGGATGTGCTCTGGGCCAAAGGCGTGGCTGCCGCCGCGCTGTTGCTGGCGCTGCTGGGCGATGGTGCGGTGACGCCACGGGTGGCGCTGGCTGTGCTCGGCGGCCTGTGGGGCGGTCGCCTGGCCCTTCATCTCTGGCATCGGGTCCGGCACGAAGCAGAGGACGGGCGCTATCGCTACCTCCGAGAGCACTGGCAGGGACACCAGGGAAAGATCTTCGCGTTCTTCATGGCGCAGGCACTGCTGGTGGTGCTGTTTGCGCTGCCCTTCGTCGCGGTCGCTGCCAATCAAGCCGCTGGCACCCCCCCCTGGGCGTTGGCGGCCGCGTTCGTCTGGCTGCTGAGCGTGGGCGGAGAAGCGCTGGCCGACCGCCAGCTGGCCCGGTTCCGCGCGAACCCGGCCAACAAAGGCCGTACCTGCCGTGATGGGCTCTGGCGGTATTCCCGCCACCCCAACTACTTCTTCGAGTGGCTGCACTGGTTCACCTACGTGCTGCTGGCCGTCGGCTCCCCGCTGTGGTGGCTGGCCTGGCTCGGCCCCGTGCTGATGTATGTATTCCTGCGCTATCTGAGCGGCATCCCGTTCACCGAAAAGCAGGCCCTGCGCAGCCGCGGCGACGACTACCGCGCCTACCAGCGCAGCACGCCGATGTTCTTCCCCTGGTTCCCCCACCCTTCCAAGGAGCATTCCGCATGAGCGCGATACCGTCACTGAATCCGGCCGAGGAAGCAGAAACCGGGCTGACCGCCTGGGCCGAACGCGGCCTGGTGCCGGACGCTGCGCTGCGTGCCGGTATCCGACGGCTGTGCGCGCAGCGCCTGCAGGAAGAATCGGCAGGTGGTATCGAAGCGCAGTCCGCGCGCTTCGCCCGCCGCATCGCCGAACTGGCCGACAGCCCGCTGGCACTGCATACCGATGCAGCCAATCGCCAGCATTACGAAGTGCCTGCGGCGTTCTTCCAGGCCTGCCTGGGCAAGCGTTTGAAGTACAGCAGCTGCTACTACCCCACCGGCCACGAAACGCTGGACCAGGCTGAAGAGGCGATGCTGGAGCTGTACGGCCAGCGCGCTGGCCTGGCCGATGGACAGCACATTCTCGAACTGGGCTGTGGCTGGGGCTCGCTGACGCTGTGGATGGCCGAGCGCTACCCGCGCGCAACGATCACGGCCGTGTCCAACTCACACAGCCAGCGCGAACACATCATGGCCCAATGCCAGGCGCGCGGACTGCCCAATGTGGAAGTGCTCACCCGTGACGTGAACCAGCTGGAACTGCCCACCGCGCAGTTTGATCGCTGCGTTTCGGTCGAGATGTTCGAGCACGTGCGCAACTACGAGCGCCTGCTGGCGCGCATTGCACAGTGGCTGAAGCCGGACGGTGCGTTGTTCGTGCACATCTTCGCCCACCGCACGCTGATGTACCCGTTCGAAACCGAGGGCGGCGACAACTGGATGGGCCGCCACTTCTTCACCGGCGGCCTGATGCCCGCCGCCGATACCTTGCTGCATTTCCAGCGCGACCTGCGGCTGGATCAGCGCTGGTTGCTGGACGGCACCCACTACCAGCGCACTGCCGAACACTGGCTGGCCAATCAGGACGCGGCACGCGATCGGGTGATGCCGGTGCTGGCGGCGACCTATGGGCCTGCGGCTGCGCGCATCTGGTGGCAACGCTGGCGGATGTTCTGGATGGCGTGTGCCGAGCTGTTCGGTTACGACGATGGCCAGCAATGGCTGGTGGCCCATTACCTGTTCCGTCCCCGCTGAGGTGTGACATGCGCATGTTCTCGCTGCTTCCGCTGATCGCGGTCGGCCTGTTCGGCTCGGGCTGCTCGTCCAGCGACACCCGGGCACTTCCGCGTGCGCCCTCGGTGGATGTGCCGCGCTTCATGGGCGACTGGTATGTGATCGCCCATATTCCGTCCTGGCCCGAGCGCGAGGCCTACGATGCGGTGGAAAGCTATGCCCTGAAGCCGGACGGGCGCATCCAGACCACCTTCACCTATCGCAAGGGCAGCTTCGATGCCCCGCCGAAGTCGATGCATCCCATCGGCCATGTCGAAGAGGAAGGCCATGGCGCAGTCTGGGGCATGCAGTTCATCTGGCCGATCCAGGCCGAGTACATCATCGCCTGGCTGGATGACGACTACCGACAGACCATCGTGGCGCGCAGCAAACGCGATTATGTGTGGTACATGGCGCGCACGCCCCAGGTGTCCGATGGCGACTACCAGAAGGCGGTGCAGCGCATCGCCGACATGGGCTACGACATCCACCAACTGCGGCGTGTGCCGCAGTCCATCCGGTAGTGCATGGCAGCGAAGTGCCGATTGCGTTCTTCGTCATGCATCGCCCGGCAGAGGGTGCCAGAATTGCCGGACAGACCTGAGCCGGGGATCAGCATGATGGGCAGCCACGCAGAGGCGACATGGAACGGGCTTGAAGTGCGGCAGATCCGTGCGGGCGACCTGGATGCAATCTGCGCCCACCGCGAAGCCATGTTCCGCGATAGCGGGCGAACCGAGGAGGTCCTGCGGGCGATGGCGGCTCCTTTCCGTTCCTGGCTGGCGCCGCGCCTGGCCTCTGGCGAGTACTTCGGCCATGTCCTTGCAGACCACGGCAGAACCATCGCCGGCATCGGCCTGATGCTGATCGACTGGCCGCCCCACCCTGCCCATCCGGACCAGGGCTACCGCGGCTACGTCCTCAACGTCTACGTGGAACCGGAGTATCGCCGCCGCGGTATCGCCCGGAAGCTGATGGCCCTGGCAGACGACGCCTTCACCGAACGTGGCGCCACTTACGCAGTCCTGCATGCCACCGCGCAGGGGGCGCCACTGTACGCCGACCTTGGCTGGGCTGGAACCAGCGAGATGGCGCGCAGCCTGCACGGCAACGATCAGACACCATGAAGTCGATCCCGGTGGGCGCGGATCGGCGCCGTGCTGCCCCAGATGTTTCCCGATGACATCCGCACCAGGCGCCATCTCGCTTGCGGAAACGGATTGCCCCCGGCCTGGCAATCCATACCATCGATGGATAGCCCGGAATCGATGGATGCAGCACATCGACTCTTAGGAATAATCGCAAAAATCAAGCAATTTCGATGTTCGACGCGACAGCAGCGCCAGAATGATCATCACGCCCCACGGGCGCCGATCACCTCCCAGCGCATGAATGGAATTCCTGCACCGCGTCGGCTGCGGCTGGCGCTCCTGGACGACCATGAAGTCGTTCGTCGTGGTACCGCCCTGCACCTGTCCGGCGATGACCGTTTCAGCATCGTCGCCAGCCATGCGTGCAGCGACGAATTCATCGGCAGCCTGCGGAAGATGTCCGTGGACGTCGCAATCATCGACCTTGCACTGGGCCGCGAAGACCGCAGTGCCACAGAACTGGTAAGCCTGCTGCGTGACTGCTTCGCTCGCGTGCCCCTGCTCGCCTTCGCCACCCTCTCGCCCACCACGCACGTCAGCCAGCTGATCGCCAGCGGCATCAGTGGCATTGTCAGCAAGGCCGAACCGCTGGCAATGCTTTCGGATGCCATCGTGCGGGTGTCGCAGGGGTTGTCACGACTGCCTCCCGATTGCACGCTGCCGGCCGCTTTCGACGAACTCAGCCGCAACGAGCGTGAAGTGCTCGATCTGCTGCTCGCAGGCCTGACCGTCTCCGAGATTGCGCTTCAACGCCATCGCAGCGTAAAGACGATCAGCACGCAGAAGACCGCGGCCCTGCGAAAGCTCGGGCTGCGCAACGATGCCGAGATCTACGCCATGCGACGACAGCTGGAGGCGATGTGAGAACGGCCAGTCGAATGCGCCTGCACATGCCGGCCCTGCTGCTGGCGCTGCTTCTGTTGCCTGTGGCTTCCGCAGAAGACGCGCCAATCCGGCCATGGGAGTCCGGCCGCGAGGTCCGGGTGGCCACCGCACCCGCCCTGCGCCAGATGCCCGCCACCCTCGCCGATTCGGCGCCGATGCCGAGCCTTGCACATGGCTATGCCAGCCTTGTGGAACGACACGCACGGCTGCGCTTCCTGGAGCAGGCCTATCCCAGCGGCAGCGCCTCGGTTGTCGCGGTCTGCCAGCACAAGGCCGATCTGGTACTGGTAATGGGGCAGTCCCGCCAGCAGCCACGCCCGTGCCCCGGGCTGCTGGAGTCGGTCGCGTTTCCCGGAGGAAGAACCATGCTGGCCGGACGCGCCGGCCAACCCCTGCCGCACGATATCGTGGAGTTGGGAACAAGGGTGCTGGCCGTCGTCGAAGGCGGGCCCTACGCCGATTGGCTTGCCCTGCACCATCCCAGCATCAAGCGGCTGCACCTGGCCGATCGGCATGCCGCGCTGGCGGCGGTCGAGAGCGGCATCGCCGACGTCGCAATCGGCCTGGAAACGACCTTGCGGCCCCTGATCCGCCATCACTTCCGCGGGCAACTGCAGCTTCAGCGGTTCGACAGCGACTTTTCCACCGACCTTCACCTGCTTACGCGCAACGAGGACCGGCAACTGCTGTTGCGCATCGAGCAGGGCCTGCGCGACATCACACTGGAAGAACATGCCAGTCTGTTGCAGGCATGGGCTCAGCAGGCAGTGCCAGCGACCGTCGAGCGCGCGTTGGACTGGATGCGCGCGCCCTCTTCGCCCTGGCTGCTCACCCTGCTTGCCACGCTGGCCGGCACCCCTCTGCTGTGGCGCGCGGTGCACAGCCACCGGGCCCGCAAGGGACGGAGCCACGCGCGCGCAGTCGGCATGATCAGCCACGAGATGCGCAATGCTGCGCAGGCCGTGCTGGCCTCGATCGACCTGCTCGGCCAGTCTCCATCGCCCAAGCGGCAGCGTGAGCTACTCGCGGCCGCGCATGCGGCTGGGCATTCGCTGCGTGGCCTGCTGAATCGATCGCTGGAATTCTCACGATTGGCCAGCGGAACCTACAGACCCCAGGCACAACCCTGCGACATTGCCCGGCTCTGCCGTCAATCGCTGGATGCCCTGCGGCCACACGCGCGACAGAAGGGGTTGGCGCTTCGCTTCGAGTGCCAGCCCGACCCCGCCCCGGCTGTTGCGCTTGATCGGGAGGGGTTTCGCCAGATTGTCGGCAACCTGCTTGGCAATGCGTTGAAGTTCACCGATATCGGCGGCATCGAGCTACGCCTGCAATTGACACCGCCTGACCATCCGCAGGAGCTGCTGCTGGATGTGATCGACAGTGGCATCGGCATCCCGGCCAGGCAGAT
Source organism: Stenotrophomonas maltophilia group sp. Smal32 (assembly GCF_030237085.1). Lineage (NCBI taxonomy): Bacteria > Pseudomonadati > Pseudomonadota > Gammaproteobacteria > Lysobacterales > Lysobacteraceae > Stenotrophomonas > Stenotrophomonas maltophilia group sp. Smal32. The sequence continues at coordinate 67,107 of NZ_JASJSI010000004.1, read as the reverse complement.
GCCCCTTCTTTTTCGCCCGTTCGAACAGAGTGAAGGCGGGCAGGCGCGCGGCGGTAGCGGGCTGGGCCTGATGATCGCGCATGAACTCAGCCGGGCGATGGGCGGCAATCTGTCCGCGCACAGCGTGCATGGGCGTGGCAGTCGCTTCACCCTGCGCCTGCCGGTGCAGGCAGTCAGCAAGAGCGAAGGGCCGGTCGGCACGCCCGAAAGCGACACGCCACTGGCTGGACTCGACCTGCTGCTGGTCGAGGACCATGCGCTCAATCGCCGGATCATCGGCGAGCAGCTGCGACGGCTGGGCGCCGACGTGCGCGCGCTTGCCGACGGCGCCAGCGCGCTCGCCGAGCAGGCCGCACAACCGCGCAGCGTGGTGCTGCTCGACATCGGGCTGCAGGACATGGACGGCTATGCATTGGCCACACAGCTGCGCCGTCAGGCACAACAGCCATTGCGACTGATTGCGCTATCAGCAAGGAAGGGGCCCCGGCACGCAATACGCGCCCGCAAGGCTGGCTTCGATGCCAGCCTGGCCAAGCCGTTGCAGGTCGCGGACCTGCTGCTGGCACTGGACCTGCCCATTGACGGCTACACCGAGCGGTCCGTAGCCCCTGCCTGCCGGGATCTGATCTATCGGGAAGACATCCGCCACGAACTGGCGCAGATTGAACAGGCCGTGGAAGCCGCTGATGCAGCCTCCCTCTGCCACCATGCCCATCGCCTGCAGGGCGCACTGCAGATGTGCGGCGCCGCCGCGCAGGCCGACACTGCGGCCGACCTGTGGGACCTGGCTGGCGAGCCCACGCCCGACTGGGTCGATGCGCGACGCCTGCTGCAAGCCCTGCAGCAATGGCATGGCTCCCGCACTGCGGAAGCCGTGCCCAGGGCCTGATCAGGCCGCCAGACGCTCGACCTGGCGACGGGTCAGGTCGTTGAAGCGACCCAGCGACATCAGGTGCTGGTGGATCAGGGCCAGCCAGCCGCTGCGGTGCCACTCGACCACGGTGGCTTCCGGCAGCGCGACGAACTTCTCGACGTCGACGACCTGGAAGCCATTGAGGTTGAACTCACGGCCATCCGGGGTACGCACGGTTGCATTGCGCTCGACCAGCAGGCCGTTGTCGATCAGGGCCTTGGAGAAGGCCTGGGTCTGTTCGTGCTCACGGGTGAACTGGCCACAGAACTCAAGCGCCTGCTGCACCATGTCGGTGGCCTTGCCGTCGACGAACAGCGGCTGGCCTTCGTCACCGCCCTTGACCACGCGCGAGCTCTCTTCGTCGATGCCCAGCAGGAAATCATTGTCCGAGCCGGTGTCGATGAAGATGAAGGGATGGCGACGCAGATAGGCCGGGATATAGGCCTCGTCTTCCCACAGGCCGTCCTTGATGAACAGGTTCTGGTCGGACACGCCAACGGCGGCCATCGGCACCGCGGTCGGGCCAGCGAACAGGATCGGGAAGTGGTGCAGTGCCAGCGAGAACTCGCCGAGCACCAGCGGAATGGCGTTGTTGCCCGCGGCAAACTCGAGCCTGCCCGGCAGGATGCGCAGGTCGGCATGCACATCGGCCTGCAGCGGCACCGGACGGGTGTAGAACAGGGGGGCGTTGCTCGGCGCCGCTTCGGTGGTGGTGTCGCTGGTGGTGGTCATCTTGGGAACCGTTCGATCATGCGCGCCTGCCATCCCGGGCGCGCCAGCGGGAACAACCTGAATCCCGCATTATCAACAAGCTCGATGACAACGGCCACCCCATCGTTGGCCTATTTCAGCTGCAGGGGGTACCGCTGCCAGAGCACATGCACCAGGAAACCGGCCAGCTCAGTGTCGCGGGCGCTGACCGCCGCGCGGATCTTGTCCAGCAGCACCATGTCCGAGCAGGAACGCACATCGGCATGGTTGGCCTGCCCCGCCCGGCGCGCGCGATAGCGTGCGGCCCGCTGCGCATCACTCATGGCGTACCCGAACTTGGGCGGACGACCGCGCTTTCGCGGCAGGGTCAGCTCCAGGGTTCCGGGGTCTTTGTCATCACGCATGAGAGGGGTGCGGGCGGCGGCGAGCAACGGGGGGTGCGCAATTTATCGTGAGGCATCACTTTAATCCAGCTTTTTCTGCAGTTTTGTTGCAGTGCAGTGCAAAAAAGAAAGCGACCCGACGAATTCATCCACGCATGGCGTGGACACGAAACGCCATCAACACCCACAAAAAAGGGAGCCCGCGCACGGGCTCCCCTCGCCTTCCTCATGCAACCCGCACCGGCTCGTAGCCATGCAGGTGCGCTTCGCTGCTGGCGCGTCCCTGGCTGAGCGAACGCAGCGAGGTGGTGTAACCCACCAGCTGCGCCAACGGCGCGAAGCCACTGACCTCAGCCCGACCTTCCTGGTCGTCGATGCGGGTGATGCGGCCGTGGCGGCGGTTGAGGTCGCCAACAACGTCACCCACCGACGCCGACGGCGAATGCACCGTCACCGCCATCACCGGCTCCAGCAGCTGCGTGCCACCCTCGGCCAGCGCCGCCTTGATCGCCTCGGCACCCGCGCGATGGAACGCCATTTCGGAGGAGTCCTTCGCATGGGTCTGGCCATCGACAAGACTGACCTCGATACCGACCACCGGATGGCCCTGCGGACCCTCCGACAGCGCAGCACGCACACCCTTCTCCACCGCCGCGATGAAGCTGCGCGGCACCACGCCACCGACGATGCGGTCGTTGAACACCACCTGGTCGTCGTCGCGCGGCGCCACATCCAGCACCACGTGCGCGAACTGGCCCTGGCCGCCGGTCTGCTTGACCAGCCGCCCGACTACACCGGACATCGCGCGCATCGGTGTCTCCTGGTAGGCCACGCGCGGCGCACCCACGCCCACATCAACCTTCCACTCGCTGCGCAGGCGCTCGACCATCACCTCCAGGTGCAGCTCACCCATACCCCAGACCAGGGTCTCCGCCGTGTCGCGATCGGTTTCGACGCGGAACGAGGGATCTTCCTGGGCCAGGCTGGCCAGTCCCTGCGCCATCCGGATCAGGTCCGCCGCACGCGCGGGCTCCAGCCGCCAGGCCAGTACTGGCGCCTGAGCCTGGATATTCTCCAGGCGCAGCGGCTGTGCACGGTCGCTCAGCGTTTCACCGCTGACCGCATCCTTCCAGCCCAGCACCGCAACGATGTCCCCGGCCACGGCCTGCTCGATGTCGTGGGTCTGGTCGGCCTGCACCCGCACCAGCCGGCTGACACGCCGGCCATGCGGATGCTGCGAGCTGGCCACCGCATCGCCCACCTTCAAGGTGCCCGAATACAGCCGCACGAAGCTCAGCGCGCCGTGCTGCTGGTGGGTGATCTTGAACAGCAGGCCAGCCAGCGGGCCCTCCGGGTCCGGCGGCAGCACCACCTCGCCCTCATCGCTTTCGGCGCTGACAGCAGGGCGATCCAGCGGCGACGGCAGGTAATCGACCACGGCATCCAGCAGCGTCTCGATGCCCTTGTCCTTGAACGCAGCACCGGCCAGCACAGGCACGCCTGCACCTGCCAGCGTCGCCCGGCGGATCGCCGCGCGCAGCATACCGGCACCAATCACGCGACCTTCCAGCCAGGCATCGGCCAGTTCTTCGTCATGATCGGCCACAGCTTCGACCAGCGCATCGCGCTGGGCCTGCCATTGGGCCCGCGCCGCTTCGTCCCACGGGGTCACCGTGGTTGCGTCGCCCTCCTGCCACTGCAGCACGCGCTCATCGACCAGATCGACCCAGCCGTTGAACGCGCTTTCGCTGCCCAGCGGTACGCCCAGCGCCCACGGGCGTGCCTGCAGCTTGCTCTGCAACTGCTCCAGCACGCGCTCGAACGAGGCGCCGACGCGATCCATCTTGTTGACGAAGGCGATCAGCGGCACGCGATGGCGGCGCGCCTGGCGCCACACCGTCTCCGACTGCGGCTGCACGCCGTCTACGGCCGAGAACACGGCCACGGCGCCGTCGAGCACGCGCAGCGAACGCTCAACTTCAATGGCGAAGTCGATGTGGCCGGGCGTATCGATCAGGGTCAGCCGATGCGGCGGCAGGTCGCGCGGCGCCCACTGCGCCTGCACGGCGGCCGCGCCGATGGTGATGCCACGTTCTCGCTCGATCGCCGAGAAATCGGTGGTCGCGTTGCCGTCGTGTACTTCGCCGACACGATGGATCTCGCCGCTTTTCCACAGCAGGCGTTCGGTCAGCGTGGTCTTGCCGGCGTCGATGTGGGCAATGATGCCAAGGTTGCGACGGCGGGAAAGGACTTGGGTGTTCATGTAAGGATTCCTGCAAAGCCAACTTCGGGGGCCGCGCACCCCGGTTGGCGACAGGGTGCGCGGCTAGCGTTCGGTCTCGGCGATCTGGTGCATGGCACGTTCTCCTTGGGTACTGGGTAGAGTCGACTGTTGGTCGACTTCCGGGAAAGCAGAAACGAAAAGAGCGCCCCGGAGGGCGCTCTGTCGAAGGTCCATCGATGGCCGTTTCAACGGCCCCGTGGGGCTCCAGGCAGACACGCCCGTTCCGCGCTTGCGCGGGTCAGGGTGAAAAACTTCAGGAGCGGCATCCGGTTCATGGGGCGCATTCTAGACCTGCCAATCTGGCGCGCAAGTGGATATTGCAAACATAAATAGAACGATGAGGCCGACAACGATCGGGGTCAGATCCCTTTGCCTCTGGCAAAGGGATCTGACCCCTGGCAGCCCTCACTTGCAGCCGTGCAGCTTGCGCGCCTCGGCCACCGTTGCAGCCCGGTCATCCCCCATCGAGACCCAGCCCTGCAGCGACATCGCCGGATCCACATGCGGCTGGCGCGCGCCACCGCGCACCACTACTTCGGTCCAGCTGCCCACCGGCGCCAGTTCGGACAAGCGCGCCGCCTGGTCGTCCTCGGTGCTGAACATATCGTCCGGGCCCGCCGGAGGCGTGGTATTCACGGTTTCTGTCTTGCGGGTCCGGACCCGAAGTGCACCGTCCGGCAGCCGCTGGGTGATCACCTCGTATCGCTCAACACCGTAGGCCCAGCTATTTTCGCCAACGCTGCGGGTCTCGCTACCGTCATCGGCCACGGCCACCACTTCGCCTGCCGGCCCGACAATGCCCGCGACAGCCCCCAGACCGGACATCAGCGCCTGATAGACGATCATCTGCCGCTGCTCGGTGGTCAGCGCACCGCCCTCCAGTTTGGCAGCAGGAATCTTCAGGTACGCCGCCTCCTTGCACAGCACCAGCACCTGCTGGTCGTCCCAGCTCACCGACATTTCCTCGTTGGCGAAGTACTGCGTCCTGATCGAGGTGACGGCAGCGCCCTCGCCAGTGGCATGCCGGGTCTCGATCAGCGAGGCGTTCTCGGCCGCATTGGCCAGCGAAACCTGGGAGGTCGACGCTGCATTGGCAGCGCACACCGAAGCAACCATCGCAGCAAGCAGCACGCCGCGCGTAACGGTACGGATCATGGCATCAGTCCATTGAAGAAAACGAAGCAACCATGATACCGGAGCAACTTGGCGACCTTCGCTCAGGCAACCACCACCAGCGGCACCCCGCGCCGAGGATGCTCCAGCACCACTACATCCTGCTGGTAGACGCGCTGCAGGTTGTCTTCGGTCAGCACCTGCAAGGGCGTGCCATCGGCCGCCACCCTGCCCTGCTCCAGCAGCACGATGCGATCGGCATAGCCGGCCGCCAGATTCAGGTCATGCAGCACCACGATCACGCAGGCACCTGCCTCGGCACAGGCACGCACACTGCGCAGCGTACGCTCCTGATGGCGCAGGTCCAATGCGGCGGTCGGCTCATCCAGCAGCAGCAACGGGGTGTCCTGCGCCAGCACGCGCGCGAACGTGGTCCGCGCGGATTCGCCACCGGACAGCTGCTGCACTTCGCGCAGCCGCAATGCCTGCAGTTCAGCGGCATCGATCGCCGCTTCCACCTGGGCATCATCGGCCACCGCGTCCGGCGGGTGCGGTAGGCGCCCCATCGCCACCACCTCTTCGACACTGAAGGCAAACCGCACGCCGTGCTCCTGTGGCATCACCGCGCGCTCACGTGCCAGTGGCCCGGCCTTGTAGCTGGCCAGCGGCTTGCCCAGAAGGCTCACCTCGCCCGCATCGGCGCGCAGATCGCCGGCCGCAACCGCCAGCAACGTGGATTTGCCTGCGCCATTCGGGCCAACCAGCGCCGTCACCGTACCCGGCTCGAACGCCAGCGAAATGCCATGCAGGATCACGCGCTGCTGGCGACGCACCACCACGTCGTGCAGCTTCAGCAACACGCTCATGGCGTCGCCTTGCGGCGCTGCTGCAGCACCAGCCAGAGGAAGAACGGCGCGCCGAGCGCAGCCGAGAACAGGCCCAGCGGAATCTCCGCCGGCGGATCAAGCGTGCGGGCTGCAGTATCGGCCACCACGATCAGCAGCGCGCCGAGCAGGCCGGACAGTGGCAGCAGCCAGCGATGGCCGGGGCCGACCAGGAGGCGCGCCACGTGCGGCACCACCAGGCCAACGAAGCTGATCGAACCGGCAAAGGCCACCGCCGCGCCCACCAGCAGCGCACTGAACGCCACCAGGCGACGACGCGTGCGGGCCACATCCAGCCCGAGGTGCTGTGCCTGGCGCTCGCCCAGCGCCAGCATGTCCAGCGGCGTGGCCAGCCGCTGTAATGCGCACACGCCAATGGCGAACAACGGCACCACCGCCGCCACGTCGGCCCAGTTGGCACGCGCCAGCGAGCCCATCTGCCAGAACACCAGCGACTGCAGTTCGCTTTCGCTGGCGATGTAAGTGAGGAAACCAATCAGCGCCGAGCAGAACGCGGCCATCGCGATGCCGACCAGCAGCAGCGTGGCGTTACCCATGCCCTTGCCGGGCCGGGCCAACGCATACGTCAGGCCGATCGCCAGCGCACCGCCGGCGAACGCGGCCACCGGCACCAGCCAACCCGCAGCGCCCGCCGCGCCCAGCACGATGGCGGCCACCGCGCCCAGTGCAGCCCCCTGGCTGACACCGACGATGCCCGGATCCGCCAGCGGGTTACCGAACAGGCCCTGCAGGCTGGCACCGGCCATCGCCAGCGACGCGCCCACCATCGCACCCAGCAGGGCACGCGGAATGCGCAGTTGCCAGACCACGGCCAGATCGCGGCTGCTGACTGCCTGCGGATCCAGCAGGCCCAGCTTCACCGCCAGCGCCTGCATCACCTCCAGCGGCGGCAAGCGCAGCGGCCCCACGGCAAACGACGCCAGCACTGCCCCCAGCAGTGCCAGCAACGCCACCATCAACATCGTCCGCCCGCGACGGCGGCGCCGATCCGCCGGACTCATGCCTTCGGCAACGCCGCCAGGGCCTTGGCCAGCGCCAGTGCGCCAGCACCGGAACCGACACTGGTGTACTTCAGCTGCACATCCGGCATCACCCAGACCCGGTTGGCCTGCCCGGCCGGCGTCTGCTTCAACGTCGGGTACGCCTTCCACAGGCCCTCGGCGCCGCCGAACAGCTGCAGGTCATGCTCGGTCACCAGGATCACCTCCGGTGCCGCAGCGACTACGCCCTCGTTGCTCAGCTGCGAGTAGTTCTTCACCCCGGCTTCGGTGCCGATGTTGACGCCACCGGCCAGTGCGATCAGCTGCGCCGACGCACTGTCGGCACCGGCGACGGTCGGAGAGCCACCGGCGCCGGTGGCCGAGACGTGGATCACTCGCGGCGCATGGCCCAGGCCCTTGCCAATCGCTGCAGCCTCGTCCAGCTGCCGCTGCACCTGCGTGGCCAGTGTTTGCCCCGCTTCGGCCAGCCCTAGTGCCGCGGCGACCTTGCGCACCTTGTCCGGCGCCGGCTGCAGGTCATCGATGACCACCGCCGGCTCGCCCACCTCGCGCAGCTTTTTCGCCAGCTCGGTGTGGCGGCGCAGGCTGTTGCCAAGGAACAGCGAGCCCTTCAGGCTCAGCACGCCTTCCACGCCCGTGGTGCGGTTGAACAGGAACTGGTGCGGCGCGGCGAGGCCAGCCTGGGTGGTGGTGTTGGTGGGCGCAGCGAACACCTGCCTGCCCAGCCCCAGCGCCTCGATCACCGCGATGACATCGTCGCCACCGGCAATGATCCGGCTGGTGTCGGCCACTTGGACGTCGGCGCCATCATCGGAATGCACCTTGGCCGGCAGCACGGCCTTCTGGTCGTGCACCGCCGGCATCTTGGCACCGGCCACGCGCTGCCAGCCTGCCGGCAACGCGGTTTCCGCAGCCGACGCTGTGGCCGACGGCTCGACAGGCTTCGCGGCATCCGAAGGAGCCGAGGGTCCGCCACAGGCAGCCAGCGCCAACGAAACAGCCAGCGGAAGCGCACACAGGCGCAGACGGGACGCGATGTTCATGGAGGTTCTCCTTGCTGGCGGGGCGACGTGCACGCCGCCCCGCCGGGTGACTTACTGCTTGGGGGTGATGCGGGTGATGCGGTCACCCTTCGGGTCTTCAGCGCCGCGCGACTTGTTCACCGCGAACACATTGCCCTTGCCATCGGCACGGACATGGTTCGGCAGCGTGCCGCCGTCGAGGTTGGCGACCACCTTGCCGTCGCCGTTCACCACGGTGACGGTACCGGCGCCGCGGTTGCTGACATAGGCCAGGCCGGAGGCATCATCGAAGGCGACGTTCAGCGCACCGGCGCCGACCGGGACATCGTGCAGCACCTTGCCGGCGGCCACATCGACGATCAGCAGGTTGTCGGTGCCCTGCGAAGCCACGTACAGGCGATTGCGCGCCGCATCGAAGGCCACGCCCGAGGCGCTGATCGAATTACCCAGGTCGATGACCTTGTCGACCTTCCCGCTGGCCACATCAATCACCGCTGCTTCCGGCGTACCGATGCTGACGGTGAACAGCTTGCTGCTTCTCTCGTCCAGCACCAGGCTCATCGGGGTGAACTTGCCGTCATCGACGCCGGATTCCAGCGTCACCTGCGGCAGCTCCTTGAAGGTCCTGGCGTCGAACACCGACAGGTGGTCCTCACCCGTGGCCGAGGCGAACACCTTGCCGCGGGCGCCGTCGACCACCACGTCGCGCGCGTGCGGCACGGTGTCGACCGGGAACTGGTGGACCAGCGACAGGTCATTCTGGCGATAGACCGCGATCGAGTTCTGGCGGGTATTGGTGACCCAGACATTGCCGTTGGTGTCATCCACGCCCACGCCATAGACCGCGTACACCGCACCGTTGGTGCTGCCTGGCACCTGCGCCGGGGTGATCGCCTTGGTCACCTTCAGGGTCTTCGGGTCCAGCTTCAGCAGCTGCGACTGGGTCACCGGCGGGCGGCCCACGGCCGAGGTGACGAACACGGCATTGCTGGCCGCGCTGTAGGCGGACTGGTACAGGCCCGGCACCAGCTTGTTGGACTGGGTGGCGAACTGCGCCTGGCCCGACAGCGGCAGCTGCGGCGACACACGCAGCTTCAGCACCGTGGCCGCGGCCGGCTGGCTGGCGCGCACCACCACCGGGTGGGTACCAGGTACCGCATCGGCCGGAATGCTCAGCTGGGTCTTGAAGTTGCCATCGGCATCGACCACCACCGGCTGTGCGTTGAGCACGCTGTCGCCACGCAGCAGGCTGACCTTCTGGCCGGGCACGAAGCCACGACCGACCACGTCGGCGGTGCTTCCGGGAACCACGTTCTCACCGCGTGAGACGACCTCACCCTTGAAGGTGGCGTTGGCCGGCTGATCGAACACCGGTTGCGCGGTGGCAGTCACCGCCAGCAACAGGCCGGCGGCGAGAGAGGTGAGACGGAAAGACGGACGGAACGACATGGAAGGCTCCTTGCACACGTAGGCCGCGCCACATGGCGCGGGATTCATCGGTTGCCTGGGCCGCTGCACGCCGGCAGCCTCGCCTGGGTAGTGGGGACGCACGGCATTGCGTGCGAAGGGATTCATTCGGCGGCGTTGTCACCGCCGGTGGCGCCCCCGCCACCGGCACTGCGATCGGTCACGCCGTACAGCTCGTGCAGCGCCGCGTGGAACGAGGCCGGCAGCATCGGGCCGTGGCCCAGACCCTCGAACTCGCGGTACTGCACGCTCAGTCCCGGCACCCTGGCCAGCCGCTCGGACAACTGCATGGCTGCATCCGGCGTGGCACCGCCAATGCGGCGCAGGTGCGCGACCACGCGCGGGTTGTTCATGTCGCGCTTGCCGCGATCACCAACGCGCTCGGCACCGCCGAGCATCAGCCACAGCTTCGCCTGCTGGCCATGCACGTTCTGCACGAACTGCTGCTCTGGATCGCCCAGCGCAGCGCCCTGGCTCCACCACAGCGACGGGCTGGCGGCCAGATAGGACTGGAACGCGGCAGGACGGGTGTACAGCGCATTGAGCACGAACAGTCCCCCCAGCGAGTGGCCCCACAGCGCTTGCTGCTGCGCATCGATGCGTGCGCGGCGCTCGACTTCCGGCTTGATGCGGCGCTCGATCACATCGAGGAAGGCCGCTGCACCGCCGCCAACTGCCTGCGTGCTGCCGCTCTCGTCGTCGGCGCGGTCGATCCACGCGGTGTAGTCACGGGTGCGCGCCTTCGAATCGATGCGCAGATCGTTGTCGTAGCCGATGAGCACCAGCACCGGCGGCGCCTTGCGCGCGGCCAGCTCGGCCAGGATCGGCTGGTCCAGCACCATCGCCACGGCATTGCCATCCAGCGCGTACAGCACCGGCAGCGGCGCCTTGCCGGCCTTGGCAGGGATCGCCACATTCACCCGCCAGCGGCGTTGCTGGTCGGGGCTGTCCACCACGAACTGCTCGAAGCGATAGCTGGCCGCCGGCTCGTCGAGCACGGTGTGGCCGATCTTCTGCAGCGGATTGCGCTGCTGCGCATGGGCGTAGGGGGTGGCCAGGAGCAGACCCATCATCAAGGCGGCCAAGCCGCGGGCCAGCGGACCACGGCACGAAAGCGGGACGAAATGCTTCATCAGCGGCGGCAGGAGCGGCCCACGGCCGCCGGTTCACAAGGGACCGCAGTCTACCTTAAACGCGAATGATTATCACATCGATCAAACGTCACGCTATGTATCACGCGCGCGCACGGCCAGTTGCACAGGAGGCGGCACTTCCCCTATTTTGCCGGCCACCGGGGCATTGGATCGCCCCGCTTCCAGCGCAGCCATGGATGGCGGGCACTTCCCGCCATCCGGGTCGCGCTCATCTGCACACAACCGCCATGGGATTGGATCCCATGATTGTGAGACCCCCTTGAAGCACACCGCACTGATCGCCCTTACCTTCGGCCTGCTTGCACCGTTGGCCGCCCACGCCGCGCAGGATCTGCCGTCGCTCTACCAGGCCTTTGAAGAGGCCGGCAATTCGACGTTGAGCATGGACCAACTCAACCAGACGGTGACGTTCACCGCCGTGGCGCTGGGCGTTTCCAGCAACCTGGCGGGCGAACCGCTGATCGAGGCCGGCGATGACCAGGGCAATGTCCTGGCCCGGCTGACCACCGACGACGAGCAGCAGGCGGCCAAGCTGGGCGCCCTGGAAGAAGGCGCAACGTTCACCGCCAGCTGCACGCTGCAGTTCAGCTCCGGCACGGACTACCTGTCCTTCGGCGATTGCACCGTCAAGTAAAAACGAAGCCGGCAAGATGCCGGCTTCTCTTCCTTGCCTCTGTAGAGTCGAGCCATGCTCGACTCGCACAGCGTCACGGCCCCGAAGGCACCGGACCATAGACATTCTCCTGCGGCGTGCCCGGCAGCAGCGAGAAGATCATGATCACGATTCCACCGCCCGGCACCAGCGCCAGCAGGAACAGCCAGCCCGACTGATTGCAGTCATGCAGGCGCCGTACGGTCACTGCGATCAGAGGAACGATCGTCGCCAGCCACATCACACACAGCAGTATCACCATGCCGATCAGGATGCCGGCCAGCGCATCGGGACTGTTGCGCAGCAGGATCGCCAGCACGCCGGCCAGCAGCATCACCGCCGTCGCCACCAGGAACAGGAACAGCTGGTACATCCAATATTCGCGGCGGTTGGCGCGGCCCTCGAACTGGGCATAGCGCTTCAACGGCAGAATCATTTCCTGCACGGCATCAATCCTTGAAAAAGTGGCCGCGCAGTGTGCCAAATGCACGCGCACAGAACAATGTGGCGACGAACCATGCTCGACTGCCATTGCCCTCTGTAGAGCCGAGCCATGCTCGGCTGCTGTTCCAGAAGGCACCCGTAACCGGCGCAGGAGCGAAGTCGAGCATGGCTCGACTCTACAGAAGCTGGGTCAGCGGCCCTTCGCGGCCCTTGCCGCCTCGCGCTCGGCGCGCAGCCGGTCCAGCTTTTCCTTCAGCTTGATTTCCAGGCCACGCGGCACCGGGTTGTAGTACACGCGCTCGCCCATCGCGTCCGGGAAACCGGTCTGGTCCAGCGCGATGCCCCCTTCGGCATCATGGTCGTACTGGTACTCAGCGCCGTAGCCGAGCTCTTTCATCAGTTTGGTCGGCGCGTTGCGCAGGTGCAGCGGCACCTCTTCGGTACCACTCTCGCGCACGTCGGCCTTGGCCTGGTTGAAGGCCGCGTAGCCAGCGTTCGACTTGGCGGTGCTGGCCAGATAGAGCACCAGCTGCGCGAACGCCAGCTCGCCCTCCGGGCTGCCCAGCCGCTCGTAGATGTCCCAGGCCTCCAGCGCCATGCTCTGCGCACGCGGATCAGCCAGGCCGATATCCTCGATGGCCATGCGGGTCAGCCGGCGCGCCAGATACGACGGATCGCAACCGCCATCGAGCATGCGGGTCAGCCAGTACAGCGCTGCATCGGGGTTGGAGCTGCGTACCGATTTGTGCAGCGCCGAGATCTGGTCGTAGAACTGCTCACCGCCCTTGTCGAAGCGACGGGTACGATCGGCCAACACCTGGGTCAGGGTCTGCGGCGTGATGCGCCCGCCCTCCCCGCCTGCCAGCTCGGCGGCGATTTCCAGCAACGTCAGCGCACGGCGCACATCACCGTCGGCAGCGGTGGCGATTTCCAGCAGCAGCTCGGGCGCGACCTCGATGCCCTCTTCGCCCAGTCCCCGCTCGCGGTCACCCAGTGCACGCTCCAGCGCCTCGACGATATCGGTTGGCGAGACCGCCTCCAGCACATGCACGCGGCAACGCGACAGCAGCGCCGAGTTCAGTTCGAACGATGGATTCTCAGTGGTGGCACCAACGAACAGGATGGTGCCGCGTTCAATGTGCGGCAGGAACGCATCCTGCTGCGCCTTGTTGAAGCGGTGCACCTCGTCTACGAACAGCACGGTGCGGCGGCCTTCGGCGAAGCGCTGCGCGGCCTCGGCCAGCACCTGGCGCACTTCCGGCAGACCGGACAGCACGGCGGAGATGGCACGGAATTCAGCGTCGGAGTACTCGGCCAGCAGCAGCGCCAGCGTGGTCTTGCCGCAGCCGGGCGGCCCCCACAGGATCATCGAATGCACGCGGCCGGATTCGACCGCGCGACGCAGCGCGCTGTCCGGCGCCAGCAGGCGCTTCTGCCCGACCATCTCGTCGAGGGTTCGCGGGCGCATGCGCTCGGCCAGCGGGCGCAGGTGATCCCGATCGACGCTCAGCAGATCGGGGCCGGGGAAGGAAGTTGAACGATGTCTTGCCACCTGCCCATTGTACCGTGAGAGCGTGCCAACCAAGGTTGGCACCCACCAGGGCGGTGCTGGTCGACACCCACCAAGGCGGTGCCGGTTGGCACCCCCAGAGCAGGTAGCGCCGGGCCAAGCCCGGCGTCACCCATCAATTGCCGATGACGTCGGTGCCCTTCGGCGGGGTGAAACTGAAGGTGCCGGCGGCGAAGCCCGGGTTGCGCTTCCAGCCACTGAAGCTGATCACGGTACGCTGGCCCACGGCGTCGGTGATCTCCATCTTCGCCAGGCCCTGGGCGTTGAAGCCCAGCGCGGCGTACTGGAAGCTGGCCTCGGTTTCGCGCTTCGGCGACAGCGACAGCCACTGCAGGCCATCACGCTGTGCGGCCTCTTCGCTGACGTCGTACTGCTGTTCCAGCAGCGCCGGGTTGATCAGCGCGGTCAGCGGGCTGTTCTGCTCTTCCTTGCCCTGCTCGCGCACGGTGGCCTGCTCCAGGTCCGGCTCGTACATCCAGACCTTCTTGCCGTCGGCCACGATCAGCTGCTCGTGCGGGCGCACGTACTCCCAACGGAACAGGCGCGGCGCCGACAGCGCCACACGGCCACTGGTCGATTCCTTCACCTTGCCGCGGCTGTCGAACACCTGCTGGTTGAACTGCCCATCCAGGCCCTTCAGGCCACTGGTGAAGGTCTTCAGGTCATCGCGGGCGCCGGCCCAGGCGCTGCCGGCGGCGGCGCAGGCCACGGCCAGGGTGGTGGTGGCAAGGAAACGGCGGAAGCGGAAGTTCATGCGGAAATCCTGTGGGCGCGGGCGCCAGGAAAGGTGGTTGCCAGTGTGCCCGGGTAAAGATGAATGGGCGATCAGGGCGACATTATGCCGCCCCTAACGTCCATCGGCGATTCAGCCGCCCGAGCCGGGCAGCTTGCCGTACAGCACCTGGCCACGGAAGCCGCGCCGCACTTCGCGATACAGCGCGCGGAACGCCGGATAGTCCTGCGGCTGGCACAACGCCTCCGGCCCGCGCACCGCGTTCTGCTGCAGGCGATGATGCACGGTGACCTCCTGGCCTTCGCGGCTCCAGTCCACCCGATACTCGCCGGCCGCGTTGGCGAAGCGCTGGCTGGCCGGAATGGCGATGATCGGTGCATTGGCCGGGAACTGCAGGCGGTAGGTTTCCTCGCGCAGGCTGGCATTGCAGTAGAACGGCGTCTCGTTGGCGGGCGCCGAGGCGGTGGCGTACAGGCCGCGCACCGACTCCCCACCTGGCGGATCCGGCACCGCCATGCCACCGGCCACGCTGAAGTCGGCGTAGTCCTCGGCCTGGAACGCCATGCGATAGCCGAACGGCCGGGTCAGGTCGACCGGCACGCCCTGGATCTGCAGCTGTCCTCGCCCGTCGAAACCGGACGCGGCCATGATCTGCTCTTCAGCGCGCGCACGGTTCTGTGCGTTGAGCTGGGAGAACTGGGCGCGCATGCCGATCTCGGCGTTCTCGCCAAGCTTCGGAATGGTCTCGCCGCGCAGGTTGCCGTTGGCGTCGAAGGTGAAACGCACGTCCATCGAGGTGGCATTGCGTTCCGGCGTATTGGCCGGGGTGCGCGCCAGCGTGGCATCGCGCGTGCGCATCACCGGCGCACCGAGGTCACCTTCCGGCAGCTGGCCGAAACGCGCCCACGCAGTGGTCGAATCCAGGTACAGATCGAACTCGGGAATGTAGGTGATGGCGTGGTTGAAGCGGCCCAGCACCGGGATCTTCGGCAGCGTCGGTCCACCACCGGCACCGATCAGCACCGGCGAACTGGCGATGCCCTTGGCCGCCAGCAGCGCCTCCAGGATCGTGACGTGATCCTTGCAGTCACCGTAGTGGTTGTCGAGGATGCTCTGCGCACTGTTCGGCTCCAGGCCGCCATTGCCCAGGTACACCGCCACATAGCGGATGTTCTGCGCAACCCAGCGGTACAGCGCGTCCGCCTGCTCGCGGCGGTCGCTGATACCAGCGGTGATCTCATCAGCCAGCGCCTGCAGCGCCGGGGTCACCTCGGCCGCCGGGCCCGCCTTGAGCTGGTAGGCGCGACCCATCTGCGACCAGTCACGATAGGTACTGGCCATGATGTTCGGGCCGAACTCCCAGCCCGCCGCCGACCAGTTCTGTGCCGGCATGGCTTCGCGACGCTGGTAGCGCCAGCGCCACTGCGCCTGGCCGTTCTTCACCGTCGGGCGATCGCTGCCCTGCACGCCACGGCTGTCGACGAACATGGGCAGGTTGGCCGGCGCACTCAGGGTGACCTCGGCGTCCTCGTACTCGGTAAACACATTGAACGTCTCCCACAGGCCGAAGTAGCCCGGGAAGTACGGCGTGGCCTGCGTGCGGCGCACCTGGTAGTACAGGCGCGTGCCCGGGGCCAGGTTGGGGAACACGATCACCCGCACCTTGCGATCGGCGTACATCGCCGCCGAAGCGCTGGAGTAGCTCTCCTGGGTGTAGATGCGATCGGCCGGCACGTCGCGGCGCTGGCCGTCGGCAGTGATGGTGTAGGCGCCGAGCACTTCCAGCGTTTCCATCTTCTCGCTGTAGCTCAGCCGCACCTGGCTGAACTGCTCGACGGAGGCCTTGGTCTTGAGCAGCACTTCGTAGGTTTCGGTCTGCACATTGCCCGCATCGGGCCGCACCTGGTAGTCGGCGCGGTAACGGACAATGCTGAAATTATTGCTGGCTTCGGTATCGCCGCGGGTGGAAGGCGGCGCCGTGGCGGGCGCGGAGGTGGCGGTGTCTGCCAGTGCCGGGCCGGCAGCCAGGAAGGCTGCCAGCGCCAGCGCCAGCGCGCTTGGTACGGGGTGAAGCATGCGTCGGTTCCTTGGACGTCGTGGGGGATACGTCGGTTCTTACTTCGGCGGCGGCGGTGCCAGCACCGTGCGGTCGCCGTTGTGCTCGGGCGGGCTGACCACCCCGGCCGCTTCCATGGCCTCGATCAGTCGCGCTGCACGGTTGTAGCCGATCTTCAGCCGGCGCTGCACGCCGGAAATCGAGGCACGGCGGGTCTCGGTCACCACCCGCAGTGCTTCGTCATACAACGGGTCGGACTCGTCGCCGGACGAACTGTTCTCCGGCAGCCCGGTGGCGCCGACGACCACGCCGTCGCCCATTGTCTGCACTTCGTCCAGCACGCCGTCGACATAGTCGGCCGGACCCATCGCCTTGAGGTGCTCGACCACGCGATGCACTTCATCGTCGGACACGAACGCACCATGCACGCGCTCGGGCAGCGCGGTGCCCGGCGGCAGGTACAGCATGTCGCCGTGGCCGAGCAGGGTTTCCGCGCCGGACTGGTCGAGGATGGTGCGCGAGTCGATCTTGGAGCTGACCTGGAAGGCGATGCGGGTCGGGATGTTGGCCTTGATCAGGCCGGTGATCACGTCCACCGACGGGCGCTGCGTGGCCAGGATCAGGTGGATGCCGGCCGCACGCGCCTTCTGTGCCAGTCGCGCGATCAGCTCTTCCACCTTCTTGCCGACGATCATCATCATGTCGGCGAATTCGTCGATGAAGATGACGATGAACGGCAGCGTTTCCAGCGGGCGCGGCGCCTCGCCCAGCTCGGGGTTCGGCTTGAACAGCGGGTCCATCAACGGCTGGCCGGCATCCTGGGCTTCCTTCACCTTCTTGTTGAAGCCGGCCAGGTTGCGCACGCCTACAGCGCTCATCAGCTTGTAGCGGCGCTCCATCTCGGCCACGCACCAGCGCAGGCCGTTGGCAGCCTCCTTCATGTCGGTGACCACCGGCGCCAGCAGGTGCGGAATGCCCTGGTAGACGCTCAGTTCGAGCATCTTCGGGTCGATCATCAGCATCCGCAGGTCTTTCGGCGAGGCCTTGAACAGCAGGCTCAGCACCATCGCGTTGACCGCCACCGACTTGCCCGAACCGGTGGTGCCGGCCACCAGCAGGTGCGGCATGCGCGCCAGGTCGGCCACGGTAGAGCGGCCAGCGATGTCCTTGCCCAGCGCCAGGGTCAGCACGCTGGCCGACTTGTCATACTCCTTCGACCGCAGCAGTTCGGAGAGGTAGATCATCTCGCGGGTGACGTTGGGGATTTCCAGGCCGATCACCGACTTGCCCGGAATCACGTCGACCACGCGCACCGACTTCACCGACAGGCCACGCGCGATGTCCTTGTCCAGCGAACTGATCTGGCTGACCTTGATGCCCGGCGCGGGCTCGATCTCGAAGCGGGTGATGACCGGACCGGGGTTGGCGCCGACCACCTGGGCGTCGATGCGGAAGTCCTTCAGCTTGAACTCGATCTGTCGCGACAGCGCGTCCAGGGTTTCCTTGTCGTAGCCCACCGGCTGCGGCTTGGGGTCGTCCAGCAGGGCCAGCGGCGGCAGGTCCGAACCATCGCCGTTGACGCCACGGAACATCGGAATCTGCGTATCGCGCTTGGCCCGGTCACTCTTCTCGATCACCGGCTCCGGGCGCGGCTCGATCTTCACCGGCTCACGCTTGGCGCGCACCTCGGCGTCGGCCT
The DNA here is from genome assembly GCF_030237085.1 of Stenotrophomonas maltophilia group sp. Smal32. NCBI lineage: Bacteria > Pseudomonadati > Pseudomonadota > Gammaproteobacteria > Lysobacterales > Lysobacteraceae > Stenotrophomonas > Stenotrophomonas maltophilia group sp. Smal32. The sequence continues at coordinate 49,000 of NZ_JASJSI010000004.1, read as the reverse complement.
TGCGCACTTCCTGGCGCTCCTCGCGCATCACCCGCGTCTGCTGCCACTCGGTGACTTCTTCCTTCTTGCGCGCCAGCAGCGGCGCCAGCGACATCACCCCGCGGCCGATCTTCTCCATCACCGTGAACCAGGACAGCCCGGTGGCCAGGGTGATCGAGGCCAGCAGCAGCACCAGCACGAACAGGTTCGCACCCAGCGCGCCGAAGCCCACCGTGAGCGAATTGCCGACCAGCTTGCCGAGGATGCCGCCGGCACTGGAGACATCGCCACTGAACAGGCGCACATGCAGGAAGCCGGTGCCGGCAATCAGGAAACCGACCAGGCCGACCAGGCGCAGCGCCGGGTCCAGGTCGTTCTCGCCCTTGCTCTCGCGCTTGAGGCCGAACATGGCGATCCACGCCAGTGCGCCGAGCACCACCGGCAGCAGGAAGGCGATGTAGCCGAACAGCTGCAGCAGCACGTCGGCGATCCAGGCCCCGGCGCGGCCGCCGAGGTTGTGAACCGGTGCGACCACGCTGCCGGTGTGCGACCAGCCCGGGTCGGTTGCTGAATAGGTGAACAGACTGGCCGCCAGATACAGCAGCGCTGGCGCGATGGCGATAAGGCCAAGGTCGCGCCAGAGGCGTTGGCGGCGTGGATTGTCGGTCGTCACCGCCGCGGCCGTGCGACGTGACGCCTTGCTGTCGTCGGACTTGGAGCGTTCGGGGACCTGCTTCGCCACCTTAGACCATACCTTTGGAATGCGCTGTTAGTGATTGATAATAAATGAGACGGCGTCAGTTTTCAGTTATGCGACATCTGACAGGGTCTGCGGAGGGCCGGAACCACCGCGGGATGACGGCGTTCTGTTCATCGGCTTGAATCGCCCTGCCCCAGCCGCCACTCTATGACCAGCCACGGATGCTGCGCAAATATCGCCAGCGCCTTGTCCCATCTACCTTTTCGCGAGTCTACATGAGCACCAGCCTGCCCTCCCGCCACCAGCGCCTCGTCATCCTCGGTTCCGGCCCGGCCGGTTGGACCGCCGCCGTCTACGCCGCCCGCGCCAACCTGAAGCCGGTTGTCATCACCGGCCTGCAGCAGGGCGGCCAGCTGATGACCACCACCGAGGTGGACAACTGGCCAGGTGACGCCCACGGCCTGATGGGCCCGGACCTGATGGCGCGCATGCAGGCCCATGCCGAGCGCTTCGAGACCGAGGTCATCTTCGACCACATCCACACCGCCGACGTGTCCCAGCGCCCGTTCAAGCTGATCGGTGACAGCCACGAATACACCTGCGACGCGCTGATCATCGCCACCGGCGCCACCGCCAAGTACCTGGGCATCCCGACCGAGGACGAGTTCAAGGGCCGCGGCGTGTCCGCCTGCGCCACCTGTGACGGCTTCTTCTACCGCGACCAGGACGTGGTCGTGGTCGGCGGCGGCAACACCGCCGTGGAAGAGGCCCTGTACCTGTCCAACATCGCCCGCAAGGTCTACCTGGTCCACCGCCGCGACACCCTGAAGGCGGAAAAGATCATGCAGGACAAGCTGTTCAAGAAGGTGGCCGAAGGCAAGATCGAGACCGTCTGGCACCACCAGGTGGAGGAAGTGCTGGGTAACGACGCCGGCGTGACCGGGGTGCGCGTGAAGTCCACGCTGGACGGCAGCACCCGCGACATCGATGCCCACGGCTTCTTCGTGGCCATCGGCCACCACCCGAACACCACCCTGTTCGATGGCCAGCTGGCGATGAACAACGGCTACCTGGAAATCCGCTCCGGGCTGGGCGGCAACGCCGCCCAGACTTCGGTGGAAGGCGTGTTCGCCGCCGGCGACGTGGCCGACCAGCACTACCGCCAGGCGATTACCTCGGCCGGCTTCGGCTGCATGGCCGCACTGGACGCCGAGCGCTACCTGGATGCACAGGGCAAGGCCAGCTGAGAGGCTGACCCGCTCCTGTAGGGTCGAGCCACGCCCGACTCCGGATGATAGGCCGACGCCAGTGCGTCGGCCTTTCTGTTTCATCTGCCCTATCCTTCCCCCATGTCTTCCCCCCGCCTCCTCGACTCCCTGCAGTCCATTGCCGCGACCGACTGGGATGCCCTGCACGACGGCCGCAACCCCTTCGTCAGCCACGCCTTCCTCTCGGGCCTGGAACAGCATGGCTGCCTGCGCGAGGACTGGGGCTGGCAGCCCCGGCACTTCACACTGTGGGAAGGCGGGACGCTGGTCGGCGCCATTCCCGGCTACCTGAAAACCAATTCGCACGGCGAATTCGTGTTCGACCATGCCTGGGCCAACGCGTATGCCCGTCATGGCCGCGACTACTATCCGAAGTGGCTGGGCGCGGTGCCGTACTCGCCGGTCACCGGCCCGCGGTTGCTGGCCCGTCACCATTCAGGGCGCGCCACGGTGCTGTCGGCATTGCGCGAGGCGCTGCCAACGCTGGACGTGTCCTCGGCCCATATCAACTTCCACACCGCAGTGGACGAGGCGCTTTTCGGCGATGACTGGCTGCTGCGCGAAGACGTGCAGTTCCAGTGGCAGAACCCCGGTGACTGGACGACATTCGACCAGTTCCTCGGTGCGATGAACCACAAGCACCGCAAGAACATCCGCCAGGAACGCGCCAAGGTCACCCGCCAGGGCATCACCTTCCGCGTGGTGCATGGCGACGAGGCCAGCCGCGCCGACCTGCAGGCGATGTACCGCTTCTATCTGCAGACGTTCCTCGAGTACGGCAACGCCCCGGCGCTGACCGAGGCCTTCCTGCGCCATCTGGCCATTTCATTGGGCCGCGGGCTGGTGCTGTTCCTGGCCGAACAGGACGGCGAGCCGATTGCCGGCGCGCTGTGCCTGCGCGGTGGCGACACCCTGTACGGCCGCTATTGGGGCGGCGCCACCCTGCCCGGCCTGCACTTCGAAGCCTGCTACTACCAGGGCATCGAATACTGCCTGCGCGAAGGGTTGATCCGTTTCGAGCCGGGCGCGCAGGGCGAGCACAAGCTGGCGCGGGGCTTCCTGCCGACGCTGGTACGCAGCCGGCACTGGGTGGCTGATGCGGACTTTGCAGAAGCACTTCAGGACTGGTGCCGGCAGGAGCGTCGCGATGTGCGTCGCTACCAGCAGGAGTTGCAGGGGCATGGGCCGTTCCGCGTAGAGCCGTAGAGTCGAGCTTGCTCGACTTGGGCACAGCCAAAAGCGTGCCAACCAAGGGTGGCACCCACCAGAGCAATAGCGAGAGCCGCACGCATTCGTAGAGTCGCGAGCGATGGCGAGGACGCTGTACTCAGGTGCACTGCCAGAAGTGCCCGCTCACCCGGCACTTCGCACACCAGAACGTGTAGAGCATGCCGCCACTGCCCCATAGCAGCGCGCCTCCACCGGTGGTCGGCAGCGTCGAGTCCAGCTGCATCACGAAGTGCATTTCCTCGCCGCAATCGATGCACGCCGGATACCAGGCACTCTGCACCCAGCTCGGTGCGCCGCCCACGCGCGACAGGTTCTGCCGATGATTGGACTGTCCCCAGTCCTGCTGCCGCCAGCGCGCGCTGTCCATGACGGCCAGGTCCACTTCGGCACGCATCAGGTCCCCGCTGTCGGTGGGCGTGGCCGGTACTGCACGGTACTGGCTCGGGTGGCAGGCGGGCAGACCAGTGGCATCATGGCGATAGAAGCGCACAGGCGGCTCCTCCCAGCCACAGCAATCCAGGCACAGGCCCAGCGTGATCTCACCCGCCGCGCCCGGCTGCAGCGCGGCAGCGTCGGTTCGCAGCAGGCCCTGCAGCGGTGCATGGCAGCTGCCACATTGCGCCTCCAGCGGCCCTCCCATACAACCGGCATGACGCACCTGCCCACCATTCCAGGTCGGGTGCAGGCGCCAGATGCGCTTGCGCCAGCTCGGCTCGTCCGCCTGCTGCGCACGATGCTGCTCACGACCGAAGCGGATGTGCAGCGGCCGCTCCCCATGCAGGCGCCGCGGCTGCGGTCCGTCGGCGACGCCGGCCCAGTGCGCCCAGACCTCGGCATCCAGCCGCCCCCAGTCGACCACGTAGCCGCGGGCAACGGCGTAGGTCTCTGGCTGGGCGGCCAGCAGCAACGCCCTAGCCCTCGCCATTTCGCGATCATCGTCGGCTTCGGCCAGGACCTGCGCCCAGTGTGCGGCAATGGCAGGGGGCAAGCCCTGCCACACCTGTGAGGCCAGCTGCAGCTCATCTTCAATGGCCACCGCCAGCAACGCCTCCCAGTCATCCTGCAGCACCTGCGGCGCCTGGTAGCTGGCGAACTCCAGCACGCTGGCCAGCAGTTCACCGCGCTCGCCGTCACGATAGCGGCGCCAGGCGTCTGCACAGACCGGCTCGACAGCTTCATCGGGCAGCAGGTCCAACGCCATGTCGAGAAAGGCTGAAGCCGGTGAGCGACGCGCCAGCGCAACCCGGATCAGTTCGCCGAGCTGATCCGGCGCCTCGCCGGCCAGCGACAGCAGCATGTTCTGGCTGTCGTTGCGGGTGCGCGGGGTGTCGTGCACATCGAGGATGGCACTGATCGACTCACTCATGCGGGGCTCCTTGCCGATGGAGACTGATGGTGCCAGACATCGCCGATCACCACGACGAATACAATGCCGGCATGACCCGCCAGCTGCCCTGGCGCCTGGCCGATACGCCGGACGCCCCCTTTCCTCCGGCCGAGACCGCGCTGCGCCAGCCTGATGGCCTGCTCGCCATCGGTGGTGACCTGCACCCTGTGCGCCTGCTCAATGCCTACGCTGGCGGCATCTTCCCATGGTTCAGCGAGGGCGAGCCGATCCTGTGGTGGTCACCGGACCCGCGCGTGGTGTTCCGCACCGAGGGCGTGCATCTGTCCAGCCGGTTCCGCCGCCAGCTGCGTAGCAGTACGTGGGAGGTCACCGCCGACACCGCTTTCAGCCGCGTGATGCGTGCCTGCGCGGCGGCACCACGGCCCGGCCAGGATGGCACCTGGATCAGCCCGGCGATGGTCGAGGCCTACAGCCAGCTGCACGACCTGGGCTTCGCCCATTCGTTCGAAGTCTGGGACCGGGAGACCCTGGTCGGTGGCATCTACGGGGTGGCAATCGGGTCGATGTTCTTTGGCGAGAGCATGTTCAGTGGCGCCAGCGGCGGCTCCAAGATCGCCCTGGCCGCCCTGGCCTCCACTCTGCATGGTTGGGGCTGGGAACTGATCGATGCCCAGGTGGAGAATCCGCACCTGCTGCGGATGGGTGCCGAGCACCTCCCGCGCGCGGAATTCCTGCAGCACGTGCGCCGGGCCGTGCGCGGTGACGGCCGGGAGGGCCCATGGACACGGGCGGTCGGACGCTTGCCAGCACGGCGTTTGGCCGGGGGTTAACACAAACTTTGCAAGCTGGCGCCGTCACGCGTAAAATACTGCGCCTTAGGCCCAGCGTGGCCGTTTTCTGAACCGCACAGGACTACATGTCGAAAGACGATTCCATCGAGTTCGAGGGCACCGTCAGCGAGACGCTGCCGAACACCACTTTCCGCGTTCGCCTGGAAAATGGGCACGAAATCATCGCCCATATCTCCGGCCGCATGCGCAAGAACTACATCCGCATCCTCACCGGTGACCGGGTCAAGGTTGAAATGACCCCGTACGACCTGACCAAGGGCCGTATCACCTACCGCATGAAGTAAGCGGTCGGCGCCTGGCGCCATTTCGACAAGGCCAGCCCTGGTTGCTGGCCTTTTGTCATGTCCGGAATCCGGCCCTGCCGGAGGTCACCGTGACCGAGCTCACCGTGGCGTCGGTCAGCCCTGCTTGCGGCAGATTCGCGCTTGCAGCCGCCGCGGCATCGTGGGATCCGATCCAGTCCGGATCGCTACCCCCGCCCGATCATGAACGCCCTGCTCCCGCACGTCCTACTGCCGGCAGTTCTGCTGGCCAGCCTGCCCCTGGCGGCATTCGCCGCTGAACCCACAAAGCCCTCCAATGCATCCGAGTGCATCGCTCTCGGCGCCAATCGCGATATCCGCCCTTCCAGCACGGAACGCGAGGTGCTGCTGCGCGACGGTGACAGCCACTATCGGGTGCATCTGCAGAAGCGCTGCCTGGGCGCTGCCGCCTCGGCCAGCTACGTCTTCTTCACCCCCAGCACCCCTGAACGGATCTGCGGTGACGCCCGCAGTACGCTGAAGACAGACAGCAACCACTGCACTGTGACCCGGATCGAGCCGATCGACGCGGCAACCTTCAGGCGGCTGGCACAGCAGGGGCGTTAAGTTTTGGTACATGCAACAAGGGCGGCCGAAGCCGCCCTTGTCGCTGCCCACATCGGGCACCGGCCCGACGTGGATTTACTCCACCGTCACCGGCAACAGGCGCTCCGGCTCGGCCTGGGTTTCGACCACCAGCTCGTCGTCGCGCACGTCGATGCTGACCTTGCCACCGTTCACCAGCTTGCCGAACAGCAGTTCGTCTGCCAGCGGGCGCTTGACCTTGTCCTGGATGACGCGGGCCATGGGCCGGGCACCCATCAGCGGGTCGAATCCGTGGTGGGCCAGCCAATCGCGCGCAGTCGGGGTGGCCGACAGGCTGACGTGCTTCTCCTGCAGGCGCATCTCCAGCTCGATCAGGAACTTGTCCACCACGCGCAGGATGTGCTCGAAGCCCAGCGCCTGGAACTGCACCACCGCGTCGAGGCGGTTGCGGAATTCCGGGGTGAAGCTGCGGCGGATCGTTTCCATCGCGTCGGTGGCATGGTCCTGCTTGGTGAAGCCGATCGAGCGCCGCGAGGCCTGCGCCGCGCCGGCATTGGTGGTCATCACCAGCACCACGTTCTTGAAGTTGGCCTCACGACCGTTGGTATCGGTCAGCACGCCGCGGTCCATCACCTGCAACAGGATGTTGAAGATGTCCGGATGCGCCTTCTCGATCTCATCCAGCAGCAGCACGCAGTGCGGCGTCTTTACGATCTTCTCGGTCAGCAGGCCGCCCTGGTCGAAGCCGACGTAGCCCGGAGGCGCGCCGATCAGCCGGCTGATCGAATGCGGCTCCATGTACTCGGACATGTCGAAGCGGACCAGCTCGATGCCCAGCTGCAGCGCCAGCTGCTTGGTCACTTCGGTCTTGCCGACACCGGTCGGGCCGGCGAACAGGAAGTTGCCGATCGGCTTTTCCGGGTTGCCCAGGCCTGAACGGGCCAGCTTGATCGCCGAAGACAGCGTCTCAATGGCCGGATCCTGGCCGAAGATCACCATCTTCAGGTTGCGCTCCAGGTGCTGCAGCACATCCTTGTCGGTGGCGCTGACCTGCTTGGCCGGGATGCGCGCCATCTTGGCCACGATCGCCTCGACCTCCTCGACGTCGATCAGCTCCTTGCGCTGCCCCTCGGGCAGCAGGCGCTGGCGGGCACCGGCCTCGTCGATCACGTCGATGGCCTTGTCCGGCAGCAGGCGGTCGCCGATGTGCTTCACGGACAGGTCCACTGCGGCCTGCAGGGCCTCGTCGGAGTAGGTCACACCGTGATGCAGCTCGTACTTGGACTTCAGGCCCTGCAGGATCTCGTAGGTCTCGCCCACCGTCGGCTCGACGATGTCGATCTTCTGGAAGCGGCGGGCCAGTGCCCGGTCCTTCTCGAAGATGCCGCGGTATTCCTGGAAGGTGGTCGAGCCGATGCAGCGCAGCTCGCCCGACGCCAGCGCCGGCTTGATCAGGTTGGACGCATCCATGGTGCCGCCCGACGCCGAACCGGCACCGATGATGGTGTGGATCTCGTCGATGAACAGCACCGCGTTGGGCACCTTCTTCAGTGCCGTCAGCACGCTCTTCAGGCGCTTCTCGAAGTCACCACGGTACTTGGTACCGGCTACCAGTGCACCCAGGTCGAGCGAGTAGATCACCGCGTCGGCCAGCACGTCGGGCACCGAGCCTTCGATGATGCGACGGGCCAGGCCTTCGGCGATGGCCGTCTTGCCCACGCCGGCCTCACCCACGTACAGCGGGTTGTTCTTGCGACGGCGGCACAGGACCTGGATGGTGCGCTCGATCTCGTCGGCACGGCCGACCAGCGGGTCGATGCGACCTGCCCGGGCCTGGTCGTTGAGGTTGCTGGCGAACTCGGTCAGGGCATCCCCCTTGGGCTCGCCCTCCCCGCCTTCCATGCGGCTCTCGCCCTCCGAGGACGAAGACGGCTGCTCGCCCTCCTCGCCCAGCTTGGCGATGCCATGGGAAAGGTAATTGACCACATCCAGCCGGGTCACATCCTGCTGGTTGAGGTAATAGACGGCATGGGAGTCCTTTTCGCCGAAGATGGCGACCAGCACGTTAGCGCCGGTGACCTCCTTCTTGCCCGAGGATTGCACGTGGTACACGGCCCGCTGCAGCACGCGCTGGAAGCCCAGCGTCGGCTGGGTATCGCGGCCGTCATCCTCGGCCAGGCGGGACACGGAGGCCTCGATGGCCTGGCCCAGCTCCTGGCGCAGGCGTTCGGCGTCGGCACCACAGGCCTTCAGTACGGCCTGGGCGGACGGGTTGTCGAGCAGTGCCAACAGCAGGTGTTCGACCGTCATGAACTCATGCCGGGCCTCACGGGCGCGCTTGTAGCACTGGCCGATGGTGTGTTCGAGGTCTTTGCTGAACATGGATTACTCCGGCGGCAGATGGGGACAATATGCGGCCTGACTACGCGTTTTCCATCACCCTAGCGGATTGCTGCGTTCAGATGGCGTTAGCAGTACACATCGCTTGATCTTCATTCACTCCAGGACAGCCCGCCCAGCATGAGCGAACCCTACCTGAGCCTCTGGCGATTGCGGCGTGATGGCGAGGCCATCGAAACGCCGCGCGCCCACCTCTGGCCGGTGCTGACCGCCGCCGGCGAACCGGCGATGCTGAAGGTCAGCGACGAACCCGAGGAACAGAACGCCCATCGGCTGCTGCGCTGGTGGGCTGGCGACGGCGCTGCCCAACTGCTGGCCCACGAGGGGCCGGCAATCCTGATCGAGCGTGCCGGTGGCGACTCGCTGCGGCAACGTTCGATCCAGGGCGACGACGACGCCTGCACGACGATCCTGTGCGAGGTCCTGCAGCGGCTGCACCGGCCACGGAGCGCAACGCCAGCGGAACTGGTCTGCCTGCGTGCATGGTTCGCCGACCTGCTGCAGCCAAGGGCTGCGCTGCCGCCACTGCTGGAACAGTGCAGATCACTGGCGGAGGGGCTGCTGCAGGACGAACGGGAGATCAGGCCACTGCATGGCGACCTGCACCACGACAACGTGCTGGATTTCGGCGCGCGCGGCTGGCTGGCGATCGACCCGAAGCGACTGCTGGGCGACCGGGCCTTCGACTACACCACGCTGTTCAGCAACCCGGACCTGTGCGGTCCCGGCATCCATGTCGCGACGCGATCGGAGCGCTTTGCCGCCCGGCTGCAACAGGTCAGTGCGCTGGCTGGGCTGGAACGCACGCGCCTGCTGCGCTGGATCGCAGCCAGCACGGGATTGTCGGCGGTCTGGTTCCGGGATGACGGCGACCCCGCCGACATCGATGAGACGGTGGCGCAAATGGCGTTGGAGGCACTGGCGGAAGCGTGACCCAGCTGTAGAGCCGAGCCTGCGGTCGGCTGCCGTTGGCAGAGATCTGGATGCCTGGGTGAACAGCAGCCGAGCGCGGGCTCGGCTCTACAGGCTCCTGCCCTGGTAGGTGCCCACCTTGGTGGGCACGATGCGTCAGGCGTCGGCACGCCTTGACGATCGGTCTACCCGGACGAGAACCGGCAGCCGGTCAGGCCTTTTCCATCGTGCAGAGCAGCGGGTGCTGGTTCATCCGCGAGTACTCGTTGACCTGGGCAACCTTGGTCTCGGCCACCTCGCGGGTGAACACACCGCACACGCCGCGGCCGCGGGTATGGACGTGCAGCATCACCTGCGTGGCCTTGTCCAGGTCCATGCTGAAGAACTGCTGCAGGACGTCCACCACGAAATCCATCGGGGTGTAGTCGTCGTTGAGCAGCATCACCTGGTAGAACGGCGGCGGCGCCACTTCCGGGTGCGCGGCCTCTACGGCGACGCCGTGCTCGTGCTGGGAATCGGGGGAAGACTCATGGGGCATCGGGTCATTATAGAGGCTCGGGCGAGCCTGCGTCGGCCCGCCGCAGATTGGACGGCACGCACGCCCGCCGTCACAATTGCACCCTCTCTCAGTAATGTTTCACAGGATCTTCATGAAAAGGACGCTTCTCTCCACCCTGCTGATCGCCCTGGCTGCATCCGGCTCCGCCACTGCCGCAGACGCCGACAAGGCCGTGGCCCGCCACCTGGACAAGCTGGGCTACACCTATGAAGTCGACGAGGACGGCGACTACCGCATGGTCTTCGACGTCGAGGGTGACCGCACCCAGATGGTCTACGTACGCTCGGCGGTGGAAGATTTCGGCACCCACAACATCCGCGAGATCTGGTCGCCGGCTTACAGCGCCAAGACCAAGCAGTTCCCGGTGGCCGTGGCCAACCGCCTGCTGGAAGATTCGCAGGACGCCAAGATGGGCGGCTGGGTAAAGCAGGACACCACCGCCATGTTCGTGGTGAAGATCGACGCCGATGCCACGGCCGACCAGCTCAGCGACGCCATCGATGCGGCCATCCGCACCGCCGACGCCATGGAGCTGGAACTGACCAAGAAGGACGAGTTCTGAGTTGAACGCCACGCCGGACCCGCGCTGGGCACCGCATGCCACCGTCGCCACCGTGGTGGTCGACGGCGGCCGCGTGCTGCTGGTTGAAGAGACCATTGACGGCCGGCAGGTGCTCAACCAGCCGGCCGGCCACCTCGAGCCCGGCGAAAGCCTGGCCGAGGCAGCCCTGCGCGAGACCCGCGAGGAAACCGGCTGGACGGTGCAGCTGACCCATTTCATCGGCTGCTACCAGTGGACTGCCGGCGACGGCACGACCTTCCTGCGCTTCTGCTATGCGGCGCGCCCGGTCTCGCACGACCCGGCGCAGCCGCTGGACACCGGCATCGACCGCGCGCTGTGGCTGACCCCGGCAGAACTGCAGGCCGCAGGCGAGCGCCAGCGCAGCCCGCTGGTATGGCAGGTAGTAGCGGATTACCTGGGTGGCCAGCGCCATCCGCTCTCCCTGGTCCGGGAGGTCGCATGAGCACTCCGCGCGTGATGGTGGGCGTTTCCGGTGGCGTCGATTCCTCGGTCGCCGCCTGGCGCCTGGTTCAGCAGGGCGAGGCCGTGGCTGGCCTGTTCATGCAGAACTGGGCTGACGATGGCAGCGGTGACTGCCGCGCCGAGGATGACCGTCGCGATGCGGTGGCCGTCTGCGGCCTGCTCGGCATCCCGTTCCACTTCCGGGACTTCTCCAGCGAGTACTGGCAGGGCGTGTTCGAGCACTTCCTGGCCGAGTACGCGGCCGGCCGTACGCCGAACCCGGACGTGCTGTGCAACCGCGAGGTGAAGTTCAAGCATTTCCTGGATGCCGCCCGCGAGCTGGGCGCCGAGCGCATCGCCACCGGCCACTATGCACGGGTGACCCAGCGCGGCCACCAGTGGCTGCTGCTGCGTGGTGCCGACCGTTCCAAGGACCAGAGCTACTTCCTGCACCAGCTGGGCCAGGAGCAGCTGGCGGCCACCCTGTTCCCGATCGGCGACCTGGAAAAGAGCGACCTGCGCCGGATCGCGCGCGACGTTGGCCTGCCGACCCACGCCAAGAAGGATTCCACCGGCATCTGCTTCATCGGTGAGCGCGATTTCCGCGAGTTCCTTGGACGCTATTTGCCGGCCAAGCCGGGCCAGATCCTCGACCCGGCCGACGGCAGCGTGATTGCCGAGCATCCGGGCGTGTTCTATTTCACGCTAGGCCAGCGCGAGGGACTCAACATCGGCGGCGTGCGTGGCCGCCCGGCTGCACCGTGGTATGTGGTCGGCAAGGATGTGGCCAGCAATGTGCTGTACGTGGACCAGGACCGCGACAGCCCGTGGATGCTGTCCGGGCGCCTGCGTTCGGAACGCGCGCACTGGATTGCCGGCTCGCCGCCGGCGCGGCGCTTCGAATGCACCGCCCAGACCCGCTACCGCCAGCCCGACGAGCCGTGTACGGTCGAGGTGCTGGACGATGGCAGCGTGCTGGTCACCTTCGCGCGCCCGCAACGCGCCGTTACCCCCGGTCAATCGCTGGTGCTGTATGACGGTGATGTGTGCCTGGGTGGCGCGGTGATCGCCGCCACCGATGCGCCGCTGGAACAGCGCCTGCGCACCACCCCTTCCCCTTTTGAGGTAATCGCTGCATGAGTTTCACTGTCGACGACCGCGTCCTGGCCCTGGCCGGCATTGCCCAGGCCCTGCAGCAGGTACGCCGCATCGCCGATACCGGCCATTCCGACGCCGCCGCCGTGCGCACCGCCGTGGACAGCGTGTTCCGTGTCGATGCGTCCTCGCCGCAGGAGGTGTTCGGTGACCGTCATGCACTGAAGGCCGGGTTGCGCCTGCTGCACAACTACTTCCGCAGCCAGGGCCAGGACCCGATCCTGCCCAAGCTGGCCCTGTCGGTGCTGCAGCTGGAGCGCCGCTTCGTGCAGGACGGCGCCACCGTGAACAAGGTCGCCTCGGGCATCGAGCGCGCCCAGCGCCTGGACCCCCAACTCGGCGTCTGCGGGCACCGGGTCGTGCTGACCACCGTGGCGGGCCTGTATGCCGACACCTTCAGGCACCTGAAGCCGCCGGTGATTGTCCAGGCCACCGCGCATTTCCTGGGCCGGGCCGGGGTGGTCGCCGAGATCCCCGCCCTGCTGCTGGGGGCGGTGCGCTCGGCGGTGCTGTGGCGCCAGCTGGGCGGCAGCTACTGGGACTTCCTGTTCAGCCGCAGGGCGATGATCGAGGCCGTGGACCGCCTGCTGGCCTGAGGGTGTGGGGTCGGATCCCTTTCCGGCACGGAAAGGGCTCTGACCCTGAAGCCGCCAGAGCGCCGGAAAACCGGCGCATTCAGAATGCACTTCGAGGCACATCGACGTTAAAGAGAAAGGGGGTACGGCCGATACATCCTCCGTGCACCTCCCGAGAACGTCCATGTACTCACGCATTTTCATCCGTCTGGCCGCCCCCCTGGCTCTGACCCTGCTGCTCCCCATCGCCATCGGTTTCGAATGGCCGGCCGCCCTGCGCTGGGCGATCCTGACCACGATGACGCTGAGCTGGCTCGGCTTTGCGTGGTGGACCACCCGCGCCCAGGCGCACCGTTCCCCGGAACATGCCCGTGTCCTGCGTGAGCAGGACCAGCTGCTGACCGAACTGCGCAACTTCGTCGGCAACGAGATCGACGGTTCGCGCGGCGAAGTGGAACGCGCCCGTGACCTGATCCGCCAGGCCGTCTCCAGCCTCGGTGGCAGCTTCGATGCGATGAACCGCAAGTCGCGCCAGCAGAGCCAGGCCCTGTCGCGCATCGTCGACCGCGCTGGTGATGAAGGCAATGCCGGCCTCGACGTTGCCCGTTTCGCCCAGCACGCCAGCCACCGCATGGAACAGCTGGTGGAAGCGCTGGAACAGGTCAGCGGCCAGAGCAGCACCACCGTGCAGCACATCGACCAGATGGCGCAGCACCTGGATGGCATCTTCGCGCTGCTGGAAGACGTCAAGTCGATCGCCGACCAGACCAACCTGCTGGCGCTGAATGCTGCCATTGAAGCGGCGCGTGCCGGTGAAGCCGGTCGTGGCTTCGCGGTGGTCGCCGACGAAGTGCGCAACCTGTCCGAGCGCTCGACCACCTTCAACGAGCAGATCCGCAAGCTGGCGCACAGCTCCAAGGACGCCATCGCCAAGGTGCGCGAGACGGTCTCGCACATGGCGTCGCGTGACATGGATCGCTCCCGCGAAGCGCGCCTGGAAGCCGCGGCGATGCTCGACAACGTCGCGCAGATCAATGCTTCGCTGGGCGACGGGATGCGCGAAGTCTCCGAGTGCGCCCGTTCGATCGATGGCAGCGTGGCCGAAGCCGTGCGCGCCCTGCAGTTCGAAGACATCGCCACCCAGGCCCTGGGCGGCGTGCACACCCACCTGGACCGCCTGACCGCAATCAACCGTGAAGCGGTGGCCCTGCAGGAGCTGCTGCACCGCAATGGCGGCGTGTTCGACGAAGAGATCGCCACCGCCCTGCAGCGCACCGGCAGCCGCCTGCGCGAACTGCGCAGCGAGTGGGAACGCCCGCCGCACAAGCCGGTTGCCCAGCAGAGCATGGGCGCCGGCACCGTCGAGCTGTTCTGATCCTGATGTCCGCTGCCGTTGCCGGCAGCCCGCAAGGCCCCGGTCATCCCGGGGCCTTTGCCTGTACCCTGCCGTTGGATGCATCCTGTACGCGCACCATGACCCTGATCCGCACCCTGCCCTCCCTCACCGTCACCGAGCGCCCGCGCAACGCGAGCGTGCGTGAGCAGCTGCAGCAGCTGGAAGAGGTCGCCCGCGAAGAGATCCGCGAACTGCAGCAGCTGGCCGATGCACGTCCGGCGCCGTCCCGCGCGGACGAGGAGCTGCTGGGGCTGGCGTGGGACCTGGGGCTGGATGGCGAAGCCCTGAGGTAGATCCACGCCATGCGTGGATGGCGTCCGGGAACACGCGCTGCCACATCATCCACGCATGGCGTGGATCTACCAGATGGGTTGAATCGCTGTGGCATGATGCGCCGATCCCGCTCATGGAAGACCGATGGCCATCGCTTTGATCGCATTGATGCTGCTGGAACTGCTGCTTCTGTTGTTCTGGGCACCGCTCTTCTTCCGCACCGGCATCGTCCTGTTCAACCAGCGCATCGCCGCCTCTCCGGCTGAACTGACCCAACTGTCACTGATCGGGCTGGAGTACGACCTTCCTACCGACAAGTGGCTGAGCTTTGTGTTCCGTGTACTGCCCGACCGCAGCGTGGCGTTCCGTGAGAGCTTCGCACCGGGCTATGGCGGCCGCTATTTTCCGTTGATGCACGGCCAGCTGTTGGTCGACAAGCGACGCCGCGAGGTGCGTGTGATCGGGCGATGCAGCTGGTTCGCGCTGGCCCTGACCGTGCTGGTGCTGCCCATCATTCTGGTGCGCCCGGTGGCATGGCCGATGCTGGGCATGCTGCTGGTGTTCTATATGGGGTATCGCATCCAGCTGCGGCGCTATGCCGAGGTTGTCGAGGCAGTGCGGGCGCGGGTGCGGTCGGAGTTCCCGCAGCGATTCGTTGACCCAAGGCGGTAGATCCACGCCATGCGTGGATGATCGCGAGCGCAGGCATTCGTGCCGACCAAGGTCGGCACCCACCAAAGCGGGTTGCGGTAGATCCACGCTATGCGTGGATGGTCGCGCGCGCAGGCATTCGTGCCGACCAACGGTCGGCACCTACCAGAGCGCGCTTTCAGCGCACCAGCACCACTTCCCCACTAGCATCGGTGCGCAGCGAAACCGGCTGTGGCTGGCGCAGCCACTGCGCCAGATCGCGAGGGCTGAGCGGGCGTGAGTAGAGGTAGCCCTGGATCTCGTCGCAGCCCTGGCGGCGCAGCATGTCTTCCTCCTGGTGCGTTTCCACGCCCTCGGCCACCACCTTCATGCCCAGCGCGTGGCCCAGGTGCACGATGGCCTGGGTCACTTCGGCCGTGCCCGAATCGTGCAGCATGCCCTGCACGAAACTGCGGTCGATCTTGAGGCGCCCCACCGGGAAGCGGTTGAGGTAGTTGAGGTTGGAGAAGCCGGTCCCGAAGTCATCCACCGCCAGCGGCACGCCGTGACGTTCCAGCACGTCGAAGCAATGCCGCAGGATGTCGGTGTCACGGATCAACGCCGACTCGGTCAGTTCCAGCTCCAGCCGCTGCGGCGGCCAGCCATGGGCGTGGCAGATCTCGATCACGCGCTCGGCAAAGCCGCGGTCACGCAGCTGCACCGCCGAGACATTCACGGCGATGCGGTCGAAGCGCAGGCCGGCGCGGTCCCAGGCGGTGGCCTGGCGGCAGGCCTCGTTCAGTACCCAGTCGCCGATCCGTACGATCTCGCCGCACTTCTCGGCGATGGGGATGAACTCGGCCGGGCTGCAGTAGCCGATCCCGGGCCGGTGCCAGCGCAGCAGCGCCTCGATCGCCGGCGGCTCGCCGTGATGGGCGTGCAGCAGCGGCTGATAGGCCAGGCTGAACTCTTCGCGCTCGATGGCGCCGTGCAGGGCGTGCTCGAGCTCCAGCTTGCGCTGGATGCGGGCCAGCGCGTCCTGGCTGTAGTACTGGTAGGTATTGCGGCCGGCTTCCTTGGCCGCGTACATCGCCGCATCGGCGGCACGCAGCAGGGAGTCGAAGTCGGTCTGCGCGTCACCCAGCATCGCGATGCCGACACTGGCGCCCACTTTCAAGGTGGTTTCGCCCCGGCGCAGCGGTTCGGCCAACGAAGCGATCAGTTTGCGTGCCACATGGCCGGCGTCTTCCGGCTCGGCCAGATCGCGCAGCACCACGATGAATTCATCGCCACTGAAGCGCCCGAACAGATCGTTGTTGCGCAGGTTCTGGTGCAGCCGGGTGGCGGCCGCCTTCAGCAGGGCGTCGCCGGTGGCGTGGCCGAAACTGTCGTTGATGGTCTTGAAGCCATCCAGATCGATGAACAGCATCGCCAGCGATGTCCCGCGGTCGCGCGCTTCCTCGATGGCTTCGGCGGTCTGTTCGCCGAGCAGCACGCGATTGGGCAGGCCAGTGAGCAGATCGTAATGCGCCAGCAGCTCGATACGCTCGTTGGCCTCGCGTTCGCGGGTGATGTCACGGAACAGCACCACGAAGCGCGGCGGCAGCCCATCACGACGGTCCAGTTCGATCAGCACCTGCACCCAGACGCGCAGGCCGGACTGGCGGTAGAAGCACAGGTCCAGCTGCTCGGGCAGCCCGCCATCGGCGATGCGCCCCAACGCCGCTTCGAAGGCGTTGCGTGAGTCCTCGGTGTAAAGCGCCAGCGCCTGGTCGAGGGTGATCGGCTCCTTGCGCAGGCCGTGGATGCGGTAGCACTCTTCGGTCCACTGCATGTGCCGGGTCTGCACCTCGATCTCGCAGCCGCCGATGCGGCCCAGCGCGGAGACGCGGTTGAGCAGCTCGGTACGCCAGCGGATCAGCGCGTCGGTCTGGTGCTGCTCGGTGATGTTCTGCACCTGTCCGAGCAGGCGTTTGGGCTGTCCGTCCATGTCCAGCAGCGGCTGCATCCACAGCCGCAGGTGCTGCGACGGTTCATGGCCGCGGGTCAGTTCCAGCTCGAGATTGGCGGCGCGGCCATCGCGCCACAACCGTCGCCAGGCTGCACGCAGTGCACCACGTGAACGCGGGTGCAGCTGCTTCAGCCAGCGGCGCTGGCCGGGCACGGCGCCCTGCTCCAGCGCCAGCAGCGAACGCAGCTCCGGCGACCACCAGAAGTGACCGCTGTTGGGATCGAACGACCAGCTGCCCATGCTGGCGATGCGCTGGGCCTCGCTCAGGTGCAGCTGCTGTTCCTGAAGCAGCCCTTCCAGCTGCTTCTGCTGTTCGATATCGGTATGGGTGCCGACCATGCGCAACGGCTGGCCATCGGCGGTGCGTGCGACCACGCGGCCCCGGTCCAGCACCCAGCGCCACTGGCCATCGGCCTGGCGGAAACGGAACTGTGCGCTGTACTGCTCGCTCAGCCCTCGCAGATGCTCGTCCAGTGCGCCCCGTACCTGGGCGATGTCCTCGCTGTGCACGCGCGCCAGTATCTCGGTGGCGGTTTCATCGCCCAGTGCGGGAGTCCGCACCACACGGTCGCTGGGAATGTCCCAGTCCCACAGGCTGTGGCCGGCACTGTCCAGCGCCAGCTCCCAGCGCCCACCGCCGCCGAGCGGCACCGGTTCGGGAATGCTCAGCGTGAAGGCCAGCAGATTGCCGGCGCCATCATGCACGGCGCGCAGGTGGCCGTCGTAGTGCCCGTGCGGGCCACCCGGCAGCGTGCAGGCCACGATGCCGCCATCAGCCGCCATCAGGCGCAGATCCTCCAGCATCGGCGCATAGGCGGCCACGGTGGCCGGCAGGCCATGCTCGCGCGCAGCCGGATTGGCCGCCAGCGGGCGGCCCGTGCGGTCGACGATGACCAGCGCCGACGCAAGCGGGTGCTGCAGCAGGCTGGCGATGATCCCTTGGTCCACGCGATCTTGCTCCGGATGACACGCCCGTCAGCGGGGCACGCAGTGGTTAACGGCGCCTGCGGCGGATAATTGAGTGGTCAGGGCACACCCGCGCGGTAAGATGGCCGGCGCCCCTTTCATCCAGCCCGTCCATGCCTGCAGAACCGACCGGCATCGCCCCTGTTCCCGACCCGCGGATGGCGCAGGCGCTGAGCCGCGACCGGCGGCGGGTGGTGCTGAGCTACCTGGTGATGGCATTGGCCTGGATGATCGCCTCCGACAGTGCCGTGCAGGCGCTGGTGCCGGATCCGCAGCAGGCGGCGATGTGGCAGAGCGTGAAGGGCTCGTTCTTCGCACTGGCCAGTGCCGGCCTGCTGTACCTGCTGCTGCGGCCGCTGGCCGAGCACGTGCTGCACACCCATGCGCGCCAGCAGGCATCGGAGCTGCGCCTGCGGCAGATGTTCGAGGGCAACCCCGGCCCGATCCTGGTCTACGACCTGGACACGCTGGCGATCCTCGACGCGAATCCGGCGGCCTGCAGCGCATTCGGCTGGGAGCGCGATGAACTGCTTGAGCAGACCATCGACTCGCTGTGGCCGCCCGGCCAGGACCAGGCGTTGCAGACCAAGCTGGAGGCGATCCGCGAGGCACCCGAGGAGCTCTGCATCCTGCGGACACAGCTGCAGCTGCGCGACGGCTCGCTGCGGCAGATGGAACTGCGCTCCAACGCCATCAGCTATGACGGCCACAATGCCCGGTTGCTGATCGCCATCGACCGCACCGCGGAAGACCTGGCCCAGCTGCGCCGCGACCAGGCGCTGGCGCGGGTCGAGGAAGCGCACGAGCTGGCGCGCATCGGCGCCTGGGAACTGGATCCATCCACCGGCATGGGCCGCTATTCCAACCAGGTCTACCGCCTGCTTGGCCGCCGGCCGCCGGAAGCCCGCCGCTGGCACCGCTTCGACGAGCTGCTGGTGCCCGCCGACCCCACCACCTCCACGCAGACTGAGCAGCTGCTGGCCGACCTCTGCTCGGGTGATCCGGTGCAGGTGGACGTACTGCTGCCCCTGCTGTCGATGGACGGCCGCGCCCTGATGGTGCACCTGCGTGCCGCCAGTGGTGTCGATGAGTCCGGCCGCAGCCGCGTACTGGGTACCCTGCAGGACGTGACCGAGCGGGAGCAATCGCGACGCCTGCTGCGCGAGCGCGAAGAACAGTTCCGCGAGCTGGTGCGGGTGCTGCCCGATGGCGTGGTGATCCTCTCCGACGAGCACGTGCTGTACACCAATGCCTGGGCGGCCAGCCTGTTCGGCTATGGCAGCCACACCCTGCTCGGTGAGCCGTTGTCGGCGCTGGTCGCTGCCGATGACCTGGCCCGCGTCCGCAGCCAGCTGCGCGCCGGGCAGCCACATCTGGGCCCCGGCCACAGCAGTGTGGTGGCCATGCAGCGCGCAGACGGACGCAGCTTCCATGCCGGCCTGGCGGTGGGCGAGGTGCGCTACGGCGGCCGCGACTGCAAGCTGCTGATCGTGCGTGACCTGAGCGATTCCGAACGGACGCGCAGTGCACTGGAAACCAGCAACCGCGAATTGCAGGCGATGGCTGGCCGGCTGTTCTCGCTGCAGGAGGACGAGCGCCGCGCGATCTCGCGCGACCTGCATGACGACATCGGCCAGGCGATCACTGCGATCAAGCTGTCCGCCCATGCGGCGCAGGACGAGCACGATCCACAGCGCCGCAGCGAGGACCTGGCACAGATCGTCAGCCTGGCCGATACCACGGTGGCAAAGCTGCGCGACATCTCCACCCTGCTGCGCCCGCCGCAGCTGGACGCGCTGGGCCTGGAAGCGGCCCTCAGCTGGCAGGCACGGGTGCTGTTCCGTTCTTCGCCGGTGGAGCTGCTGGCCGAAATCGAGCCCCTGCCGCACCGCCCTGACAACAGCATCGAACAGGCCTGCTTCCGCATCGCGCAGGAGAGCCTGACCAATGTGCTGCGGCACGCGCGCGCCAGCCAGGTACAACTGCAGCTGCGCGACGTCGGCAAACGCGGCCTGCACCTGCAGATCCGCGACGACGGCGAGGGTTTCGACCCGGACGGTCCGCGCGGCCTGGGCCTGATCGTGATGCGCGAGCGCGCGCAGAGTGTCGGCGGCCATGTGCGGATCGAGTCCGCACATGGCGAGGGCACCCTGATCGACGTCCACCTCCCCTACCAGGCGGCCAGCATGGCTGCCGTCGATTCACCGGAATACTGAGCCTATGTGGAATCCCAACCAGCCCCCGGTCAGCATCGACGATGCACCCGACCGCCTCGGTGCCGGCAACCCCGAGCTGCAGGCGATGGTCGCCGAGGCGGCCTCCGGTGGCACCGCGCTGATGCTGATGCACGTGGACATCGACCACTTCGCTTCGGTCAACGAAAACATGAGCGCCGAGGTGGGCGACCAGGCGCTGGTGCTGGTGGCGCAGCGGCTGCAGTCCTACCTGCGCGGGCGAGGCAAGCTGTGGCGCCACGGCAGTGACGAGTTCCTGATCGCGGTGCCGCGCGCCGCCGACGTGCCGCTGCCGGAGGACTTCGCCGAGGAAATCCGCCAGCAGATGGAGCTGCCGCTGTCGGTGCTGCCGTACACGCTGTTCATGACCGGAAAGCTGGGCGTGAGCCTGTGCCCGGAGCATGCCAGCAGCACGTCGCGCCTGCTCGATCACGCCGAAGATGCGCTGTACCAGGCGGCCCGCGAGGGAGGCAACGCAGTGCGCATCCATGCGGTGGACACCCCGCCCAGTGCGCACAGCGAGAGCATCATCGCGCGCCAGATCGTGGATGCCATTCCCAATGGCGAGCTGAAGCTGCGCTACCAGCCGCTGGTCAGTGCCCGCGATGGCCACGTGGTGGGCATGGAAGCGCTGCTGCGATGGCAGTCCCCTACCCTGGGCATGCTGGTGCCGGAGCGCTTCATGCGCACCGCCGAGCGCCTGGGCATCATCGTGCAGATCGGCACCTGGGTGCTGGAAGGCGCACTGAAGCAGGCCCGCCTGTGGCGCGACCAGGGCTTCGACGACTTCACCATCGCCGTGAACGTGTCGACCCTGCAGCTGCTGCGGCCCAATTTCTTCGCCGAAGTGATGGGCCTGATCCAGGCGGCAGGCGTGCCGGCGCAGATGCTGACGCTGGAGATCAACGAGAGCGCGCTGACCAACAACGTCAACTTCGTGCACGAGACGCTGGCCAACCTGCGCAACGAAGGCATCAGCCTCAGCCTGGACAACTTCGGCACCGGCGATTCCAGCCTGAGCGCGCTGGTACGCTATCCGGTGGACAAGCTGAAAATCGACCGCAGCTTCATCAAGAGCGCGCCCGCCGGCAACCGCGAGGCCGCCATCGCCCGCGCGATCATTGCCATGGGCCACCAGCTGGGCATGACCGTGATTGCCAACGGCGTGGAATCGCAGGCCCAGCTGGGCTTCCTGAGGCGCAACGACTGTGACGTGTTCCAGGGTTACTTGTTCGGCGAGCCGATGTCAGCCGATGCCGCCGGCATGACCCTGCGCCGCCGCTACCTGCGTCCGGAGGCGTTCGCCGAAACCCGCCCGGACCGTACTTTGCTGCTGCTGGACGACGAGGAGAACGTGCTGCGCTCGCTGGTGCGCCTGTTCCGCCGTGATGGCTACCGCATCCTGGCGGCCGGCAACGTGCGCGATGCGTTCGACCTGCTGGCGATCAACGATGTGCAGGTGATCCTGTCCGACCAGCGCATGAGCGACATGAGCGGCACCGAGTTCCTGGGCCGGGTGAAGATGCTCTACCCCGATACGATCCGCCTGGTGCTGTCCGGCTACACCGATCTGAACACGGTGACCGACGCGATCAACCGTGGTGCGATCTACCGCTTCCTGACCAAGCCCTGGAACGACGATGAGCTGCGCAAGCACATCCACCAGGCCTTCCGCACCTACGAGGAACAGCGCCGCAGCAATGCGGGGCCGGCGCCGGTGGAAAGCGGAGATGGTGGCGAGGACCGCCCGTTGCGGTAACCGGCCATGTAGAGTCGAGCCATGCTCGACTCTACAGAATCGCCTTAGCGCGGCTGCTTCACCGGCAGTACCACGCGGAAGCGCGAACCGACGCCTGGAGTACTGTCCAGATCGATGCGGCCATGGTGCTTGTTGATGATGCTGTAGGAGATCGACAGGCCCAGGCCGGTGCCGCTGCCAACGGGCTTGGTGGTGAAGAACGGATCGAAGATGCGCTGGCGCAGTTCCGGCGAGATGCCGCCGCCGGTGTCTTCGAACTCGACCCACACCTGGTCACCATCGACACCGGTACGCACAGTGATCGTGCCGCGCTCGGCAATGGCGTGGCCGGCATTGAGCAGCAGGTTCATGTAGACCTGGTTCAACTCCGACGGCAGGCACTCCACCAGCGGCAGCTGGCCGAACTCGCGGTGCAGGGTGACCTTGTACTTGAGCTCGTTCCAGATGATGTTGATGGTCGATTCCAGGCCTGCGTGCAGGTCGACCAGCTTCCACGATTCGTCGCGGCCGGAATATGAGAAGTCCTTCAGGTCACGCACGATGCGGGTGACCCGCTCGATGCCCTCGCGCGATTCGGCCATCAGCTGCGGCAGGTCGCGGCTGATGAAATCGATGTCCAGGCGGTCACGTATATCGTCGATTTCCGGAATCAACGCCTTCGGGTCCGGCGCGCGCAGGGCGCGCTCGTACGCCTCAATCACGGTGAAAAGGCTGCGCAGGTATTCCTGCAGGCTGCCCAGGTTGGAGTGCACGTAGCCGATCGGGTTGTTGATCTCGTGCGCGACACCCGCCGCAAGCTGGCCGATCGAGGCCATCTTTTCCGACTGCAGCAGCTTCTCCTGGGTACCGTTGAGGCGCAGGTAGGCCTGGCGCAGCTCGGCGTGGCGCTGCTGCAGCTCGCGCTCATAGTCTTCCTGTCCTTCGATATGGCGGAACAACGCCAGGAAGTGCCCCTGGCCCACCGGACCGTGGTGGTACAGGTGGGCAATGACCACGCCCTCGCCCAGCGGCAGGCTGCCGTTCCAGTGGCCATGCTGCCGCGCCTGTTCCAGCGCATCGGGGGGCAGCAGTTCGCGCAGGCGCTGCGGTGGCGGCAATGCGCCATCCTCGCCACTGGCCAGCAGGTTCTGCGCGGCCGGATTGGCCAGCGCCACCTGCCCGTCTTCAGTGAACAGCAGCAGCCCTTCGCGCAGGCGCTCAAGCAGGGCCTGCAGCACCGGCTGAGGCGGAAGGGGGGCGGTAACCAGGGCGTTGGCAGCGGACACGGCGACTCGGGGCATTCGAACAGGCGCCCAATATACGCGGTCACGCAGCGGGCTTCAGCCCGCGGGGGTGGGTAGTGCGACCGCCGTCGCGTCAGGCGACGGCGAGTGGGCGGCGGGCAGTGACGGTGTGTGACTGACCCTTGGCGTCATAGGCCGAGGCGTCTTCGGTACGGCCCAACTGGCGCAGTGCCCAGTTGACCTCGCGCCGGCGCCGCGAAAGCAGCACGCCGTTGGCGCGGTTGCGCTCGGCCAGTTCCTGCAGCTGTTCGCCCTCGCCGACCGGCGGTGCGCCTTCCAGCGCCCGCAGCGCCTCCAGCTTGGCGCCGGTGGCACGGATCAGGGCGTGCACGTCGTGCTCGACCAGGGCCTGGCGTTCAACGTCCAGGGCCTGGGCGAGACGCTGCAGCGGCTCGCTCATCGCTGCGGTCATCCCTGCAGCTGCTGGTCCAGATCGAGCATGCGCGATGCGATCGCGTCCGGATTGATCTTGTAGGTGCCGTTCTGCAGCGACTCGCGCACGGCGGCCACGCGCTGGGCGTCGATCGCCGGGGCGGTGGTCAGCTCACGCTCGATGGCCTGCAGATTGGTGGCCTCGCCGGTCAGGCGCAGGCTGTCGGCTGCCTCGACCGGGCGCGCCGGCGCATCGCTGCTGACGCCGGGCTTGCTGGCCGGGGTCGTCACGCTGCGCAGTGCCTGGGGGACCTGCAGGTTGCCGTCGATTTTCTGGCTCATGGGGTGTCCTGGAGTTGCCGTTCACAAGGGATAACGGCCTCAGGGCCGCGATCTTTAGGGCTATTTTGCGGTAAATCAACGCGCCACGATTACGTCACCTGCGGCATCGACCGTGCCCTGCACGATCCGCCGCGAGGACAGGTTCTCCACCGAGACCCGTTCATTCTCACCGGCATCGCCCATCGCGCGACCGGCAATGCGGACCTCGACCGAGCCGCGACGCGATACCAGGGCCACATTGTCTCCTCGCTTGATGAGACGCTGCACCACCAGATCGTTGTTCGACAGCAAGGCCCCGGCCTGCAATGGACGGCGGGCGATGCGACCGATCGCCGCGTTGGG
Organism: Stenotrophomonas maltophilia group sp. Smal32; assembly: GCF_030237085.1. NCBI lineage: Bacteria > Pseudomonadati > Pseudomonadota > Gammaproteobacteria > Lysobacterales > Lysobacteraceae > Stenotrophomonas > Stenotrophomonas maltophilia group sp. Smal32. The sequence continues at coordinate 24,543 of NZ_JASJSI010000004.1, read as the reverse complement.
ATCGGCCAGCACCGCACCGGCAATCCGGGCAGCGTCACGCTGGGCAGTGGTGATATCGGCGGCAGTGAGGGTTTCTCCAGTGCCGATTCCACGATTGAGCACCAGCACGGTCTGGTTGCGCCGCACTTTCACCGGCACGAACAGCCGCCAGCCGCCCGCATCGGGGCAACTGACCTCCACGGTGGTGTTGGCGGTGGGCTGCACCTGCAGTGCGCCGCCGCACTTCGGCAGGCGCAGCGCATCGGCCACCTGGGCCTCACCCTCGCTACCCGTCGGCAAGGTCGTCAGCGCCGCGGCGCGGATGCTGGCCACGGGCTGCCAGTCGGAGGCCACCGCCCACGGCGAGGCCAGGGCAAGCGCGATGACCAATAGAGATGTGACCCGGCGCATGGCGCCTCCTGTCGTTGGGACCTGGCCCAGCTGCGTGCAAGGGGCGTGCCAGAGGCAGGGTGTCGGAATGGGAATGTGTAGAGTCGACTGTTAGTCGACTTTCGCGTTGGTCGACTTTCGCGCGAAGCGCGGGATTTCCCGCGATCGGATAAGAGCAGTCGGCCGCGAAGAGCAGTCGACCCCGAAGAGCAGTCGACTGACAGTCGACTCTACAGAAAAGCAGAAGCGGCGCAGAGCACGCGCGTGGCAGAGCGCCCTCAAGTTCCGCCACTGCGGCGCCGATACAGCAGCCATGTCCCATGACCTGCTCAACCGGATCGACCAGCGAACCCGTCTGGCCGGCCACAACCGACTGGCGCTGCTGCTGTTCCGTCTCGGCGGACGTCAGCTTTTTGGCGTCAATGTCTTCAAGGTGCAGGAAGTCCTGCGGCGCCCGGAGCTGTTCCAGGTGCCCGGGCTGCCCAGCCAGTTCTCCGGCGTGGCCGACGTGCGCGGCCGCTCGGTGCCGGTGCTGGACCTCGGCCTGGCCATCGGCCATCCCGAGCGCGAGCCGGAGGCGGACACCTCGCCCGGCTACCTGGTCGTGACCGAGTTCAACCGCTCGATCCAGGGCTTCCTGGTCAGCGGTGTGGAGCGCATCGTCAACATCGCGGTGGAAGACATCCATCCGCCACCGGAGCTGGGCGCCGAATCGAGCTACCTGACCGCCGTGACCCGCTTCCAGGGCGAGCTGATCCAGGTGATCGACGTGGAAAGCGTACTGGCCGACATTGCCCAGGTGCGCGGCGAGGCAGTGCTCGACCCGGCGATGGCGATGCCCTCCGACGGCCCGCAGCTGCAGGTGCTGGTGGTGGATGACTCGCGCGTGGCCCGCCAGCAGATCCGCAGCGTTCTCGACCAGCTGGGCGTGGGTGCCACCCTGCTCTCCGACGGCAAGCAGGCGCTGGACCACCTGCTGCAGATCCATGCCTCGGGCGAGAACCCTGCCGAACGCTACGCCATGGTCATCTCGGACATCGAGATGCCGGCCATGGACGGCTATACGCTGACGACGGAAATCCGGCGCCATCCGGGCCTGGCCGGCCTGTATGTGCTGCTGCACACCTCGCTGTCAGGCGTATTCAACAATGCGATGGTCGAGCGCGTGGGCGCCAATGCCTTCGTCGCCAAGTACTCGCCGCACGAGCTGGCCGACTTCGTGCTGGACCGCCTGCGCAAGGTCGCGATGGCGGCGTAAGGCCCTCTCCTGTAGAGCCGAGCCCATGCTCGGCTTGTGCGGCGCCTGAACGAAAGGCAGCCGAGCATGGCTCGGCTCTACAGGATCGCGCGCACTTTGGCACACCCCTTGCAGCTTCCCGGGCAACGTTCCCGTGGGAGTGCACCGTGCGCAACCTGATTACCGACTACCTGGGCGTCCACGCCCAGGCCATGCCGTTGCGCGAACAGCGGATGAAGCTGATCGCCAGCAACCTCGGCAATGCCGACACTCCCGGCTACAAGGCCCAGGACCTGGACTTCGATGCCGCCCTGCGCCATGCCCAGGGGCAGGATGCCAATGGCCTGATGGCCACCACCCATGAGCAGCACTACGAAATCAGTAGTGGCCTGAACCCGTTCCAGATCGCGCGCGAAGGCGTGCAGCCCAGCCTGGACGGCAACACCGTCGATCCCGATGCCGAGCGTGCGGCCTATGGCCGTGCCGCGCTCGAGTACCGCGCTTCGCTCAGCTTCGTCGAGAGCAAGGTGCGTTCCATGTTGACCGCGATCACGGGGCAATAAGCCATGAGCAACCTGCCGATCTTCGATATCGCCGGCTCCGCGCTGCAGGCGCAGTCGGTGCGCATGAGCACCATCGCCTCCAACCTCTCCAACGCCGACACCGTCGCCGGCTCCGCCGACGCCGTGTACAAGCCGCTGGAGCCGATCTTCCAGGCCGTCACCAGCAAGAACGATCCGAACATCACCTCGGTGAAGGTGAAGGAGATCACCCAGAGCGATGCGGCGCCGATCAAGCGCTACGAGCCCGGCCATCCGCTGGCCGACGCCGACGGCTACATCTACCAGCCCGACGTCGATCCGGTGGCGCAGATGGTCAACCTGATCTCGACCTCGCGCAATTACCAGGCCGGCGTGGAGATGCTGACCACCGCCAAGGAACTGGCCCTGGCCACCCTGACCATGGGCCGCTGAGGCCCGCAGTACCGGATACCGCCATGACCACCGCCGTCAACAACCAGACCAACCAGGACGTCTACACCGCACTCGGTCTGAACGCCCCGAACAGCAACGCTACCAAGAAGAAGAACACGCTGGACCAGGCCGATTTCCTGCGCCTGATGACCGAACAGCTGCAGCACCAGGATCCGCTGAAGCCGATGGACAACACGCAGATGGTCGCGCAGATGGCGCAGATGTCCACCGTGCAGGGCATCACCGACCTGAACAAAACGGTGAAGGGTTTCCAGGAATCGATGGCCAGCGACCAGGTGCTGCGTGGCGCGGCGCTGGTCGGCCACCAGGTGCTGGTGCCGTCGGAAAAGCTGGTACTGGAAAAGGAAGGCAACGTTGAAGGCACGGTGGCCGCGCCTTCTGCCGGCATCATCACCGTGGACATCACCGATGCCACCGGCGCCAAGGTCACCTCGCTGAGCGTGGAAGCCAAGGCCGCCGGAGAGACCGCGTTCCAGTGGGACGGCAAGGATGCCAACGGCAAGCGCATGGAGCCGGGCAAGTACTCCATCGTCGCCAACCACGTCGACACCGCCGGCAAGAGCACCAAGTTGTCCACCTACGTGCAGGCGCCCGTGGAAAGCGTGACCGTCGGTTCCGACGGCCTGTACCTGAACCTCAAGGGCCTGGGCACGGCCCCGATCGACTACGTGCTCCGCGTCAGCTGAGCCGCACACCCCGTACTTACCAGGAGCATCCCATGGGCTTCAATGTCTCGCTGTCCGGCATCAATGCCGCCAATTCCGACCTGAGTGTCACTGCCAACAACGTCGCCAACGTCAACACCACCGGCTTCAAGGAATCGCGCGCCGAATTCGCCGACCTGTTCTCGGCCACCGGTTACGGCCTGTCGAAGAACGCCGTGGGTTCGGGCGTCCGCGTCTCCAACGTTGCCCAGCAGTTCAAGCAGGGCCACAACGAACAGACCGGCCGCAGCCTGGACATGGCCATTTCCGGTGAGGGCTTCTTCACCATGAACATGAACGGCACCCGCGTGTACTCGCGCGCCGGCAACTTCCAGACCGATGCATCGGGCTACGTGGTCAACCCGCAGGGCGCGCGCCTGCAGGTGTTCGCACCGAATGCCGACGGCACCAACTTCGATGCCGGGCGCATGGTCGACCTGCAGCTGCTGACCACTGACAGCCCGCCGAAGCAGACCAGCGAAGTGAAGGTCGGCTTCACCCTGCCGGCCAACGCCAAGCAGCCGACCGTCACCACCTTCGACCCGACCGACTCCAACAGCTACAACCACTCCAGCGGCGGCATCACCGTGTACGACTCGCTGGGCGTGAGCCACATCCAGGTTTCGTATTTCGTGAAAGGTGCCAACCCGAACGAGTGGACCGTGCGCAACTACGTGGACGGCCAACCGGCGGGTACACCGACCCCGGTCACCTTCGACAACAGCGGCAAGCTGGTCGCACCAGCCAACGGCAAGGTCAGCCTCGGCACGTTCACCCCGAACACGGGCGCCGGCGTGTTGAACATGACGCTGGATATCAACGGTTCGACCCAGTACGGCGAGAAGTTCGCGCTGCGCAACACCCAGCAGGACGGCTATGCCGCCGGCAAGCTCAATGAGATCACCGTGTCGGAAACCGGCGTGGTCTATGCCCGCTATTCCAACGGTGCCGACAAGCCGCTGGGCCAGGTCGCGCTGACCACCTTCAACAATCCGCAGGGCCTGGAATCGAAGGGCAACAACCTGTGGGTGGATACCTTCAGCTCGGGCACGCCACGCACCGGCATGCCGGACACCTCCAACCTCGGCAAGATCCAGGCCGGCTCGCTGGAAGCGTCCACCGTCGACCTCACCGAGCAGCTGGTCAACATGATCACCGCGCAGCGCAACTTCCAGGCCAACGCGCAGATGATCACCACCCAGGACCAGATCACCCAGACCGTCATCAACATCCGTTGATGAACTGCTGACCCCGTCTCGGAACTTCCCGCATGGATAAAGCCCTCTACGTGGCGATGACCGGTGCCCGCGCCTCCCTGCAGGCGCAGGGTACGCTCAGCCACAACCTCGCCAACTCGGACACCCCTGGCTTCAAGGAAGCGCTGGCCAACACCGAAGCCTTCCCGATCAAGGGCCAGGGCTTTGCCTCGCGGGTGGATGCACTGCACGTCGACGCCGGCTTCAACCGCCGGCCCGGCGCGCAGCACATCACCGGCAAGCCGCTGGACCTGGCGCTGCAGACCGGCACCTGGCTGGCCGTGCAGTCCACCGATGGCACCGAGGCGTACACGCGTGGCGCCGCACTGTCGGTCACGCCGAACGGACAGCTGGTGACCTCCAGCGGCCGCGCGGTGCTGGATGACAACAACAACCCGATCGCCATTCCGCCCTACCAGGCGATGGAGATCGGTGCCGACGGCACGATCTCGATCATTCCGCAGGGCGAAGGCCCGCAGACGATGGCGCAGGTCGGACGGATCAAGGTGGTGCAGGCGCCGGACGAGCGCCTGGAGCGCGGCCTGGACGGGCTGTTCCGCAACACCGATCCGCGCCAGCCGTTCGCACCTGCGCAGGGCACGGCGGTGCACAGCGGCCAGCTGGAAGGCAGCAACGTCGATGCCGCCGGCGCGCTGGTGCAGATGATCCAGCTGCAGCGCCAGTACGAAATGCAGGTGCAGGTGATCAAGCACGGCGACGACAACGCGCGCAGCGCCAACAGCCTGCTGCGCCTGGGCAGCTGACGGAATTCCGGCGCCGCTTGAATGCGGCGCTGGCACACCGCTTGCACACCCGAAGACAAGGGCCGCACCGCGCGGCCGGCTCCACCAGACAGGACACCGAAGATGAACCAGGCATTGTGGATCGCGAAAACCGGACTGGATGCGCAGCAGATGCGCATGTCGGTGGTTTCCAACAACCTCGCCAACACCAACACCACCGGCTTCAAGCAGGACCGCGCCAGCTTCGAGGACCTGCTGTACCAGCAGGTGCGCCAACCCGGCGGCTCCTCCTCGGCACAGACACAGCTGCCGACCGGCCTGCAGCTGGGTACCGGCGTGCGCGTGGTCGCCACCGCCAAGAACTTCGAACAGGGTGGCCAGCAGCAGACCGGCCGCGCACTGGACGTGATGGTCAACGGCCGCGGCTTCTTCGAAGTGCAGATGCCCGATGGCAGCTCGGCCTATACCCGTGATGGCTCGTTCAAGATCAACCAGGACAGCGAGCTGGTCACCAACAGCGGCTACCCGGTGCAGCCGGGCATCCAGATTCCCGAAGGCGCGCAGTCGGTGACCATCGGTACTGACGGCACCATCAGCGTGAAGATGGCCGACGGCGCGGCCTCGGTGGAAGTGGGCGCGCTGACCCTGACCGATTTCGTCAATCCGGCCGGCCTGCAGGCACGGGGTGAAAACCTGTTCCTTGAGACCACCGCATCGGGCCCGGCGCAGAACGGCAATCCCGGCCTCAACGGCCTGGGCACCGTGGTGCAGGGCGCGCTGGAGGGCAGCAACGTCAACGTGGTGGAAGAGCTGGTGTCGATGATCGAAACCCAGCGCGCCTACGAAATGAACGCCAAGGCGATTTCCACCACTGATTCGATGCTCGGCTACCTCAACAACAAGCTCTGACCGGCCAACCCGGGAAACCGCCATGTCGCCCATTTCCAACTTCGCCCGCACTGCCCTCGCCTGCACCGTGGCTGCCCTGCTCGGTGGCTGCGTGATTGCCGGCGACGTGCGCCCCTATCCGGCAATGGCACCGATCCAGCCGATCATGCCACCGCAGGCCGAGCCGACCGCCGGCGCCATCTATGCGGCCGGTCCGACCCTGCAGTTGTATTCGGACCGTCGCGCACGCGATGTCGGCGACCTGCTGACCATCACCCTGCTGGAAAACACCACCGCGCAGACCAGTGCCAACACGGCCACCAACAAGGAATCCAACCTCAGCCTGGGCACGCCCTCCATCCTCGGCGCGCCGGTCACCCTGGGCGGCAAGGACATCCTGAGTGCCACGGCCAAGGGCGCGCGTGACTTCACCGGCAAGGGCAACAGCGCGCAGAGCAACCGCCTGCAGGGCAACGTGACCGTGACCGTGGTGCAGCGCCTGCCCAATGGCAACCTGGTGGTGCAGGGGCAGAAGAACCTGCGCCTGAACCAGGGCGACGAGCTGGTGCAGGTACAGGGCATCGTGCGCCCCGGCGACATCGGCGCGGACAACACTGTGCCTTCCAGCCGCGTGGCTGAGGCACGCATCGTCTACGGCGGCCGCGGCCCTGTCGCGCAGTCCAACGCGATGGGCTGGCTGAGCCGCTTCTTCAACTCCGGCCTGACGCCGTTCTGAGTATGGCCATGAAACTCTTCTTCTCTTCTTCCTGGCAGCGGCGCACGGCGTCGTTCGTCGCCTTGATGCTGCTGATCGTTGCAGCCCCGGCCAGCGCCGAACGCATCAAGGACCTGGCCCAGGTCGGTGGCGTGCGTGGCAATGCGCTGGTGGGCTACGGCCTGGTGGTGGGCCTGGACGGCAGCGGCGACCGCACCAGCCAGGCACCCTTCACCGTGCAGAGCCTGAAGAACCTGCTCGGCGAGCTGGGCGTCAACGTACCGCCGAACGTCAACCCGCAGCTGAAGAACGTGGCGGCGGTGGCGATCCACGCCGAACTGCCGCCGTTCGCCAAGCCGGGCCAGCCGATCGACATCACCGTGTCCTCGATCGGCAACGCGGTGTCGCTGCGCGGCGGTTCGCTGCTGATGGCCCCCCTGCGCGGCGCCGATGGGCAGATCTATGCCATCGCCCAGGGCAACCTGATCGTGGGTGGCTTCGGCGCGCAGGGCAAGGACGGCTCACGCGTCTCGGTGAACGTGCCCAGCGTCGGCCGCATTCCCAATGGCGCCACCGTGGAGCGTGCCCTGCCCGACCCGCTGGCCAATGGCGGCGAGATCACCCTGAACCTGCACAACAATGACTTCACGACCGTCTCACGCATGGTCGCGGCACTCAACAATGCATTCGGCGAAGGTGCGGCACGCGCGGTCGATGGCGTGACCGTGGCGGTCACCGCACCGACCGATCCGGGCGCACGCATCGGCCTGCTGGCGCGCATCGAGAACCTGGAACTGACCCCGGGCAGCGCCCCGGCCAAAGTGGTGGTCAATTCGCGTACCGGCACCGTGGTCATCGGCCAGCAGGTGCGGGTCGGACCCGCCGCGATCTCGCACGGTTCGCTGACCGTGACGATCCAGGAAAACACCAATGTCAGCCAGCCCAACGCGCTGTCCGGCGGCCGTACCGTAGCCAGCCCGCAGTCGACCATCACCGCCACCAATGACGGCAGCCGCATGTTCAAGTTCAGCGGCGGCACCACCCTGGACGAGATCGTGCACGCGGTGAACGCGGTAGGCGCGGCACCGGGCGATCTCATTGCGATCCTGGAAGCCCTGAAGCAGGCCGGCGCCCTGAGTGCCGAGCTCGAGGTGATCTGACATGCGCATCAATCCCGCATTCGATCTGCACCCGGCGCAACAGAATGATCCGGCCAAGATCGACAAGGTCGCGCGACAACTGGAAGGCCAGTTCGCGCAGATGCTGGTCAAGAGCATGCGTGATGCCAGCTTCGGCGACTCGCTGTTCCCCGGCGAGAACAAGATGTTCCGCGACATGTACGACCAGAAGATCGCCGAGGCGATGACCCGAGGCAAGGGCCTGGGCCTGTCCGGCATGATCAGCCGGCAGCTGTCCGGCCAGGCCGCCGATGGCCCGGCGCTCGATACCCGCGTGGACCCGGCCAAAGCCAGCCGTGCCTATCAACTCAATGCGCCGGCCAAGCCCGCGCCGTCGCTGCCGTTGGAAGACGGCAGCCAGGCGGTGCGCCTGCTGCAGCAGATGGCGGCCGGCGCCCAGTCGGGCGCACACGCGGCGGTTGCACCGATGGAACAGGCGCTGGACCTGATCGCCGGGCGCGAAAGCAGCAGCATGCACCGCTCGCTGGGCACCGAAGATCCGTACATCGGCAGCCTGCAGGGCGAGGACTGGGCCGCCAACAGCGATCAGTGGTCGGCCACCGCCAGCAACCGCGGCACGGCCATCAGCCCGGCCGATGCGATGGCTACCCGCACCGCCGTCGCCCAGCTGGGCGAGCACACCCCGGAAGGTTTCGTCGCAAGCATCTGGCAGCACGCGCAGCGTGCGGCCAAGGAGCTGGGCGTGGATGCCCGCGCCCTGGTCGCCCAGGCAGCGCTGGAGACCGGCTGGGGCAAGCGCCACATCAAGCATGCCGACGGCAGCACCTCGCACAACCTGTTCGGCATCAAGGCCAATGGCTGGAACGGCCAGCGCGCCGTGGCCGGCACCCACGAGTATGTCGATGGCGTGCGCCGCAACGAGACCGCCAGCTTCCGCGCCTACAGTTCGCCGGCCGAGAGCTTTGCCGACTACGTGCGCCTGCTGAAGACCAGCCCGCGCTACCAGCAGGCCCTGCAGGCCGGCACCGATGTGCAGGGCTTCGCCCGCGGTCTGCAGCGCGCCGGCTATGCCACCGACCCGCGCTACGCGGCCAAGATCGCCGCGATCGCCGGCGGACCGACCATCGAGCGTGCCGTCAGCGCCGTGGCAGACGCCGGCTCGCGCCTTGGCCAGACCTTCGCCAGCACCGCAACCGCGGCGCTGGGTATCACCCGTCGTTGAGGAACCCCATGTCCAGCGTACTTTCCACCGGTACCGGTGCCCTGCTCGCCTTCCAGCGTGCGTTGGCGACCACCAGCCACAACGTGGCCAACCTCAATACCCCGGGCTACAGCCGGCAGAAGGTCAACTTCGCCACGGCTGATCCCCAGAACTACGGCTACGGCACGGTCGGCAACGGCACCCGCATCACCGACATCCGCCGTACCGCCGACCAGTTGGCGATCTCGCGCCTGCTCGACAGCAGCGGCGAGCTGGCGCGCCTGAAGCAGCTCTCTGGCATGGCCGACCGGGTCAACTCGCTGTTCTCCGACGCGGCAACCAACGTGTCCGGCGTCTGGTCGAAGTTCTTCGATTCGGTCAGCGGCCTGTCCTCCAATGCGGCCGGCACCGCCGACCGCCAGAACATGCTGGACGGTGGCAAGGCGCTGGCCAACCGCTTCGTGCAGCTCAACACGCACCTGAACAACCTCAACAGCGAGGTCAACAACGGCCTGCTGGCTGGTGCCACCGAGGTCAACCGATTGACGCAGGAGATCGCGCAGATCAACGGTGCGATCGGCACCAACATCGCTACCGCCGCACCGGACCTGCTCGATCGCCGCGACCAGCTGATCACCCAGTTGATCGGCTACACCGGTGGCACCGCAGTGATCCAGGACGGCGGCATCATGAATGTCTATACCGCCGGCGGGAACGCGCTGGTGGTGGGTACCACGGCAACCAAGGTCACCACGGTTGCCGACCCGTACCAGCCGGAGCGGCTGCAGCTGGCGCTGGAAACGCAGGGCAACACCATCCGGCTCGACCCGAAGGCGGTCGGTGGCCAGATCGGCGGCCTGCTGGAGTTCCGCGACACCGTGCTGACGCCGGCCCAGGCCGAACTGGGCAAGCTGGCGGTAGGCCTGGCCGAGAGCTTCAACCAGGTGCATCACCAGGGCGTGGACCTGTATGGCCAGCTGGGGGGGGACTTCTTCAACATCGGCAACCCGCGCGTCACCGCCAACAATGCCAATACCGGTACCGCAAGCCTCAGCGCCGCTTACGGCGACCTCGGCAAGCTGGACGCGCAGAACGTGGTGCTGCAGTTCGATGGCACCAACTGGAAGGCCAGCCGTGCCGACACCGGCGCCAACGTTCCGCTGACCGGCACCGGCACGGCCGCTGATCCACTGGTGATCAACGGCGTCAAGCTGGTGGTCGGCGGTACGCCGGCAGCCAACGATCGCTTCCTGCTGCAGCCGACCGCGGGCGTGGCCGGCAGCATGGAAGTGGCGATCACCGATCCCTCGCGCATCGCCGCCGCAGCGGCGGTGAAGGGCGCGGCAGCGACGTCCAACACCGGCACCGGCAAGCTGAGCGGTGTCACCGTCAGCGATTCGACCAACGCCAACCTGCGCAATCCGGCCGCGATCGTGTTCACCTCGGCCACCACCTACACCATCGATGGTGGCCCGCCACAGACCTACACGCCCGGCCAGACCATCAGCGCCAATGGCTGGAGCTTCGTGCTGGACGGTGCGCCAAAGGTCGGCGACACCTTCAACATCACCCCGACCCCGGCGGGCTCTTCGGACAACAGCAATGCCTCCAGGCTGTCCAAGGTGGAGAGCGCCAAGGCGTTCAACAGCGGCACGGTCACCCTCAACGGTGCCCTGGGCGGCCTGACCACCCAGGTCGGTGCAGCCGCCCGCTCGGCCGAGTATTCGCTGGAAGCGCAGCTGGTGATCAACGACAAGGCGCAGGAAGCGCGCGATGAGGTGTCCGGCGTCAACCTGGACGAGGAAGCGGCGGACATGCTGCGCCTGCAGCAGGCCTACCAGGCCGCGTCGCAGCTGATCTCCACCGCCGACAGCATGTTCCAGACCATTCTGGGAGCCGTCCGTCGATGAGCAGCCGTATCTCCACCAGCATGATGTTCAACCAGTCCGTGTCGCTGATGATGGCCAAGCAGGCCAAGCTCAGCCACCTGGAGCAGCAGATCGCCACCGGCAGCAAGATCGTCAGCGCCAAGGACGATCCGGTCGCCGCGGGTGCGGCCGTGGGGCTTGACCGCAGCCTGGCCGCACTGGACCGGATGAAACTCAATGCCGGCAACGTGCAGAACCGGCTGGGCGTGCAGGAAAACACCCTGGCCCAGGTCAACGACCTGATGGCGCGCGTCAACGACCTGACCATCCAGGCCAGCAACCCCGCGCTGGGCGCCGCTGACAAGAAGACGCTGATCACCGAATTGAACCAGATCCGCGAGGGCCTGCTGTCGCTGGCCAACGCCGACGACGGTACCGGCCGTTACGTGTTCGGCGGCACCAACGATGGCGATCCACCGTTCGCCAAGATCAATGGCAAGGTGGTCTGCCGTGGCGACCAGACCCAGCGCCAGATTGAAGTCGGCCCCGATACCTATGTGCGGGACGCCCTGCCCGGCAGCGAAATCTTCATGCGCATTCCTACCGGCGACGGCTTCGTCGATGGTGGCGCCGCGGCCGGCAATACCGGCAACGGCGTGCTGACCAACATCACCCGCGATGGCAGCGACAGCTGGAACGGCCAGTCCTTCAGCATCCGCTTCACCGCCGCCGACCAGTACCAGGTACTGGACGGCGCTGGCAACGTGACTGGCACCGGCACGTTCAAGGCCGGTGACAACGTGGAAGTCAACGGTGTACGCCTGCAGATCACCGGCGCACCTGCTGCCGGTGACAGCTTCAACGTGAAGCCGGCAACCAGCCGCGACATCTTCGACACCATGGACAAGCTGATTGCCGCGCTTGATGCCGACACCGGCACCACCGCGAAAATGAGCGCGCAGCAGAACGAACTGCAGAGCGCCCTGCGCGATGTGGCCCGTGCATCGGAACGGATGATCGATTCGCGCGCGGCCGGCGGTGCGCAGCTGAAGGCACTGGACAATGCCGCCGACATGCGCGAAGCCAACAGCGTGACCCTGAAGACCACGCTGTCGCAGATGCGCGACCTGGACTACGCCGATGCGCTGAGCCAGTACCAGCTGCAGAGCACCGCACTGCAGGCGGCACAGACGATCTTCTCGCAGATGCAGTCGATGTCGTTGTTCAACAAGATCCGCTGACGCTTCCCAAGCGTCACTCCCTGAAGGCCGCGATGCCCTGCATCGCGGCCTTTTTCGTTCCTGCGTGCCCGTTCCGTCGCGCTCGTCGGGCGTGGCCCGGCGCTGCCGGAAAGGTGCTCCTGCGCATTTTCCGTGATTGCCCATCAAGCCCGGCCCTGCCCCGCCGATACCTTCATCAGCGCTGGTTGGGCATGCCCAACCGCCCCTTCCGGGGTCGCCTTCACGCCCGACAAGGGCTGAAAAACCCCGGGAAAACAGCCGCCGGCACCGGATTTCAGCATCGACGGAATTCACGGCTAAAGGTTGTTGACAAAGCGCCGTTATTCATTTGGCAACAGCGAAGCACACAGCCACACAAAAAAACAGGCGGCGCTTCGTTTCATTCACCAACGGGTTCCATATAAGAGGAGACGACCCCATGGCACAGGTAATCAACACCAATACGATGTCGCTCAACGCTCAGCGCAACCTGAGCACCAGCGGCAGCTCGCTCGCTACCACCATCCAGCGCCTCTCGTCCGGCCTGCGCATCAACAGCGCGAAGGACGACGCGGCCGGCCTGGCCATCAGCGAGCGCTTCACCACCCAGATCCGCGGGCTGGACGTGGCCATCCGCAATGCCAACGACGGTATCTCGCTGGCCCAGGTCGCCGAGGGTTCGCTGAGCGAAGTCGGCAACAACCTGCAGCGCATCCGTGAACTGGCCGTGCAGTCCTCCAACGCCACCAACTCGGCCAGCGACCGCAAGGCCCTGCAGGCTGAAGTGACCCAGCTGGTCTCGGAAGTCGACCGCGTGGCCAAGCAGGCCGACTTCAACGGCACCAAGCTGCTGGACGGCTCCTTCACCAGCCAGCTGTTCCAGGTCGGCGCCAACGCCGGCCAGGCCATCGCCATCAACAGCGTGGTCAACGCCAAGGCCGATTCGCTGGGCGCGGCGACCTTCGCCAATGGCTACACCGGCACCAGCCTGGCCGCGGCCGACAAGGCCACCGCCGACACCACCTACTCCGGCCTGCAGATCTCGGTGACCCCGCCGGGCGGCACCGCCACCACGGTCACCATCAACGACTTCACCGTGAAAGCGGGTGAATCGATCACCTCGGCCACCTCTGCCGCGATCAACAACAAGCTGGGCGAAACCGGCGTCATGGCCTCGGTCAATGCCGGCGTGATCAGCCTGGCCTCGGTCAAGGACGGCCAGACCTTCACGCTGGGCGTCAGTGCCGCAACCCCGCCGGCCGGCGCCACCGCCGCGACCATCGCCGGCCTGGGCCTGACTGAAACCAGCACCAACGGCGGCCTGCTGACCGGCGCCACGTCCAACTTCGTCAAGGACCTGAACGTCACCACGGCCGAAGGCGCGCAGAAGGCGCTATCGATCGTCGACAAGGCCCTCGAATCGGTCAACAGCGTGCGCGCCGACCTTGGCGCGATCCAGAACCGCTTCACCTCGGTGGTGGCCAACCTGCAGACCTCCTCGGAGAACCTGTCGGCCTCGCGCAGCCGCATCCGCGATACCGACTTCGCCAAGGAAACCGCCGAACTGACCCGCACCCAGATCCTGCAGCAGGCCGGTACGGCCATGCTGGCCCAGGCCAACCAGGTACCGCAGAACGTGCTCAGCCTGTTGCAGCGCTGACATGAGCCGCCCCCGGGGCACGTCGGGGGCGTCTAACCCAACTCACGTGCAACCGCTCAAGGACCTCTCCTCATGGCACAAGTCATCAACACCAATACGATGTCGTTGAATGCTCAGCGTAACCTGAGCACCAGCGGCAGCTCGCTGGCCACCACCATCCAGCGCCTGTCCTCCGGTTCGCGCATCAACAGCGCCAAGGACGACGCCGCCGGCCTGGCGATCTCCGAGCGCTTCGGCACGCAGATCCGCGGTACCGACGTTGCCATCCGCAACGCCAACGACGGCATCTCGCTGGCCCAGGTCGCCGAAGGTTCGCTGACCGAAATCGGCAACAACCTGCAGCGCGTCCGCGAGCTGTCGGTGCAGGCCTCCAACGCCACCAACTCGGCCAGCGACCGCAAGGCCCTGCAGGCCGAAGTGACCCAGCTGGTCTCGGAAATCGACCGCGTCGCCAAGCAGTCGGACTTCAACGGCACCAAGCTGCTGGACGGTTCGTTCTCCAGCCAGCTGTTCCAGGTCGGCGCCAACGCCGGTCAGGCGATCGCCATCGACAAGACCATTGATGCCAAGGCCAATGCCCTGGGCGGCGCCAAGTTCGACACCAACGCACTGGCCCTGGCCGACCCGGGCACCAACGCTGACTTCAGCACCAGCGGCCTGTCCATCAACGGCGTGGCCATCGCCGATGTCTCGGTCAAGCAGGGCGCCGACGCCGCTGCCACCGGCAAGGCATCGCGTGAAGCGCTGGTGACCGCGATCAACGCCAAGATCGGCGAGACCGGCGTCTACGCTGAAGTGAACGGCACCGCTGGCGTGACCCTGACCTCGGTCAAGGACAGCACCAACGCCGACGGCTCGTTCAAGGCCATCACCGCCACCCCGGGCACCTGGACCGGCGCCACCGCGCCGACCTTCACCGCCACCACCGCTGCTGCGGCCCCGGCTGCGAAGTACGCCAGCAACCTGGACGTCAGCACCGTGAAGGGCGCCCAGCAGGCAATGGAAATTGTCGACAAGGCGCTGGGTGCGATCAACAGCACCCGCGCCGACCTTGGCGCCGTGCAGAACCGCTTCACCTCGGTCGTGGCCAACCTGCAGACCTCGTCGGAAAACCTGTCGGCTTCGCGTAGCCGCATCAAGGACACCGACTTCGCCAAGGAAACCGCAGAGCTGACCCGCACCCAGATCCTGCAGCAGGCCGGTACGGCCATGCTGGCCCAGGCCAACCAGGTGCCGCAGGGCGTGCTCAGCCTGCTGCGCTGATCCGCTCGCTGATCGACCTCCGGGCGCCGCATGACGCGGCGCCCGGATCCTGAAATACGTTCCACCTTCGCCAAAGGAAAAGCACCATGGCACAAGTCATCAACACCAACACCATGTCCCTGAATGCTCAGCGCAACCTGAGCACCAGCGGCAGCTCGCTGGCTACCACCATCCAGCGCCTGTCCTCCGGTTCGCGCATCAACAGCGCCAAGGACGACGCCGCCGGCCTGGCGATCTCCGAGCGCTTCGGCACGCAGATCCGCGGTACCGACGTCGCCATCCGCAATGCCAACGACGGTATCTCGCTGGCCCAGGTCGCCGAAGGCTCGCTGACCGAAATCGGCAACAACCTGCAGCGCGTCCGCGAGCTGTCGGTGCAGGCCTCCAACGCTACCAACTCGGCCAGCGACCGCAAGGCGCTGCAGGCCGAAGTGACCCAGCTGGTCTCGGAAATCGACCGCGTTGCCAAGCAGTCGGACTTCAACGGCACCAAGCTGCTGGACGGCACCTTCTCCAGCCAGCTGTTCCAGGTCGGCGCCAATGCCGGTCAGGCCATCGCCATCGACAAGACCATCGATGCCAAGGCCGGTTCGCTGGGCACCTCGACCTTCGCCACCGGTGCGACCGCTGCCCTGGCCGCCAGCACCGACGGTGCCCGCTTCTCCGGCACCGTGATGGGCGTGGACATCGGCACGGTTGAAGTGAAGGCCGGCGCCACCACGGCTGATGCCTCCAAGGCCGTCGCCACCGCCATCAATGCCAAGATCGGCGAAGCAGGCATCTACGCCGAAGCCAATGCCGACGGCTCCCTGAAGCTGAGCTCGGTGAAGGAAGGCAAGGCTGTCGCCGCCGCCGATATCGCCCTGATGCGCAGCGACTACGACGCGACCGCCAAGACCTGGGGCACCGCGGCAGCTGCGGGCGCCTACACTGCCGGCACCGATACCTCGGCCAACGTGCAGAAGCTGGACGTGAGCACCGTGCTCGGCGCCCAGCAGGCCCTGGAAGTGGTCGACAAGGCCCTGGGTGCGATCAACAGCACCCGCGCCGACCTCGGTGCGATCCAGAACCGCTTCACCTCGGTGGTGGCCAACCTGCAGACCTCCTCGGAGAACCTGTCGGCGTCGCGCAGCCGCATCAAGGACACCGACTTCGCCAAGGAAACCGCAGAGCTGACCCGCACCCAGATCCTGCAGCAGGCCGGTACGGCCATGCTGGCCCAGGCCAACCAGGTGCCGCAGGGCGTGCTCAGCCTGCTGCGCTGATCCACGGCAAGAAGGCGCCGCTACCGTCGGATCGAACCGACGGTAGCGGCAACCCGGAAGCCACGGTGCACGAAGGCGCGGGCCATGCCCGGCCCGGGATCACTCCCGAACCGGCTTGGCATCGCCCGCTCCTGCGGACCTCTCTTTCAGCGCTGTACCTTTGACTGTACGTACCGGGCGGCTTCGTCTCCCCCCGATTGTCAGTAGCCTGATCCCTCCCCTGCCTTGGGGGAGGGTTTTTTGCAGACTCCCGGCAGCCTGCGGTGATTCCACCCGCACCCTGCCCCAGCCCTCCTGCAAACCGCGTGCCAGATCCGCCGCCAGACAACTGGCACGGCGCATGCATCAACGAAGTCCTCAAGACCCAGCGGCGCAGGCCGCTATTTTCGTTGACGACGGGCCACCGCACGGCGGCCAGGCCCGGATACCAGGAGAATCACATGGCAAGCTTTGGATACGGTGGCATTGGCTCGGGGCTCAACATCTCGGACATCGTCAACCAGCTGGTCGCAGCCGACCGCAAGCCCGCCGACAACGCGCTGAACCTGCAGCAGTCCAAGGCCAAGATGCAGCTGTCGTCGATCGGCACCGTCACTTCGGCCTTCGACAAGCTGAAGACCGCACTGACCGCACTGAAGGCCACCACCGCGTTCGATACGCGCACCGTGACAGCCACCGGCAAGGCCGGCCCCACCAATGCCGACGACGTTCTGACAGCCTCGGTGGCGCTGTACGACCTCGGCACGACCAAGGCAGCCGCCTCCAACGGCACGCACCAGGTGGAGGTCACCTCCCTGGCCACCGCGCACAAGCTGATTGCCGACACCTCATTCCCGAAGACCGACACCTTCGGTGCCGGAACCTTGACGCTGACCGTTGGCGTCGGCGACAAGGCCAAGACCATGAACGTGGCGGTGGAGGACGGCGATACGCTGACCACCATCCGCAACAAGATCGATGCGGCCGGCCGCAAGGAGGGCGTGCAGGCCACACTGATCACCTCGGGCGACAACCAGTATCTGTCGATCGCCCAGGAAAAGACCGGCGCTGCCAACGCGATCAAGCTGGAGTACGGTGGCAGCGACCCGAAGCTGGGCGCACTGGTCGGCAGCCTGAAGCAGAACACGGCCGCAGCGGACGCCGAGCTGACCATCGATGGTGTGAAGGTCGTCAGCGCCAGCAACACGGTGGCCGATGCGGTTCCGGGCCTGACCCTGAACCTCAAGGTTCCCGGCAAGAGCACCGTGGTGATCAGTACCGACACTGCCGCCGCGACCAAGGTGATGCAGGAGTTCGTGACCGCCTACAACGCGGCGATCGCGGCGATCAACACCGAAACCAAGTACGACGCCAAGACCAAGGAAGCGGCCACGCTGACCGGTGACGCGCAGATGCGCGGTGCCTCCAGCCAGCTGCGCTCGATGATGTCCGGCGTGCTGAAGGAGCTTTCCGCTGACGGCCTGGACCCGAAGGTGCTTGGCCTGCAGACGCGCGGCTATCCCAATGCCGACGGCAGCCTGGTGCTGGATACCACCAAGTTTGCCGCTGCACTGGCCAGCCAGCCGGAGAAGATCCGCGCCGCCATCACCGGCGACACCGGCGGTGCCGGCACGCTTTACACCATGGTTGACGGCTACGTCAGCACCACGGTCGGCAAGGAAGGCGCCTTCGTCGCCCGCACCAAGGGCCTGAACACCACGCTGGACAACATCGACAAGCGCCGCAAGGACCTCGACACACGCATGAAGAACGTGGAAGAGCGCTACAAGAAGCAGTTCATCGCGCTGGACAGCCTGATGGGCAAGCTGCAGCAGAGCAATACGTCGCTGCAGCAGCAGCTGGCACAGCTGAACCGTTAAAGGACGGCGTGCAACGCTCAAGTTTGGCGTGCAACGCACCGATAACGGACGCAACAGCAATCAACGCCGCACCGCCGGTAACGGTCCCCACGACCTGCCGGCGGCACCCAGCGCAAGGAGAATCACGAATGTACGGTTCCAGCCGTCAATATGCCGAGCAGTACCGCCAGGTGGGAGTGACCAGTGCGGTTGCCGACGCCGATCCGCACAAGCTGGTGGCGATGCTGCTGGCCGGCGCGCTGGAGCGCGTGCGGCGCGCACTGGCCAGCCTCGAGCGTGGCGACCAGGCCGGCAAGGGCAAGGCGATCGGCGAGGTCTGCGCGATCGTCGGCCACCTCAACGGCTCGCTGGACCACGAGGCCGGCGGCGAGATCGCCGGCAATCTGTCGGCGCTCTACGACTACGTGCTGCAGCGCCTGACCGAGGCCAACCTGCACAACGACCGTGCCGCCCTCGACGAATCCCTGCAGCTGCTGGGCGAGATCGACAGCGCCTGGAATGCGATCCCGATGGAACAGCGCCGCTCGGCCGCGGTGGCACCATGAGCCTGCACGAACTGCACGCCCAGCTGGATGCTTTCGAAAAGGCCCTGGGCGAAGATGCGCTCGACCAGGCCGACAGCCTGCTCGACGGCCACGACAGCACGCTGCATGCCCTGCTCAGCCAGCCGCTGACCTTGGACGACCACGCACCACTCAGTGCGCTGTTCGAGCGCCAGCAGAACCTGCTGGGCCTGCTGCGCCAGCGCCGCGATGCGGTGGCTGCACTGATGAATGACGGCCAGCGCTCCCTTCGCGCGGCGCATGCCTACCTGCAGGCAGAATCGCTGGCATGACCCAACTGCCGACAACGTCGCTGCACCATCCTGCCGAAAGCGAGCTGTTCGACGAAACGCTCAGCTGCGAACTGGCCCTGCCCGCCGAGTTCCAGCCCGGCAGTGCCGCCGGTCGTACCAGCAGCGCCGAAGGCCTGCTGCGCAGCCTGGCGCTGGTGGAAGACAGCCGCGTTGACGAGCATGACGACCGCAACGAGGCCAGCCTGCAGCTTCAGCGGCTCGAGGCGAAGCTGGATCTGGCGATGGTGCTGCTTGGCCGCCTGGTCCGCCAGCAGGGCCAGGAGCTGACCCTGCGCCCGGTGCGCTGGTCACGTCGCGGGATACGCCTGCAGCTGGGCCCGCGCAGTGGCGCCAGTCCCGGCCAGGCAGGCCTGGTGCGCCTGCAGCCCAGCGACTGGCTGCCCGACCATATCGACCTGCCGGTGGAAGTGATCGCCGAAGCAGCGGATGGCGGCGGCGGCCACTATCTCTGGCTGCGCTTCCAGCGCCTTGGCGATGGCCTGGAAATGGCCATGGAGCGCCACCTGTTCCGCCTGCACCGTCGACAGGTGGCCGAAGCACGCCGGGCGCGCTGAAACCTGCCACCATCACGCTTGGCGGGCAAGCCTTGGCGGGCCCGTTCAGCTAAGTTAAGGTGGACTCCCCTACCCGGACCTGCTGCGTGCCTGTGCGAGTTCTCATCGTCGACGATCACACCCTGGTCCGCGCCGGCCTGGCGCGGCTTCTGCAGGGGTTTGCCGACGTGCAGCTGGTGGCCGAAGCCAGCAACGCCGAGCAGGCGCTGCAGCTGGCCCTGCAGCACGCACCGGACGTGGTGCTGATGGACCTGTCACTGCCGGGCCGTACGGGCCTGGAAGCGCTCAGCGATATCCGGCTGCGCGCGCCTGGTACCCGGGTCGTGATGATGACCATGCATGACGATGCCGCGCACGTGCGCGATGCGCTTGACCGCGGCGCGGTCGGGTTCGTGGTCAAGGATGCGGCACCGCAGGAACTGGAACTGGCGCTTCGCGCGGCGCATGCCGGCCAGGTGTTCCTGAGTCCGCAGATCTCCGCCAAGATGCTGGCACCGATGCTCGGCCGCGAGAAGCCCACTGGCATCGCCGCGCTGTCACCACGCCAGCGCGAGATCCTGCGCCGCATCGGCAAGGGCGAAAGCAACAAGGAAATCGCCGCCGACCTCGGCATCAGCGTCAAGACGGTGGAAACCCACCGCGCACGCATGATGGAGTCACTGGGCTGCCGTCGCGCCAATGATCTGCTGCTGCTGGCCGCGCGCCACCAGCACGAGCTGGAGTGATCGGCTGTCGGTAGAGTCGACTGTCAGTCGACTTGCGCGCGGAGCGCGGGACTTTTCCAGAGCCTGATCGGAGAGCAGTCGACTAACAGTGCAGTCGACTAACAGTGCAGTCGACTAACAGTCGACTCTACTACCAACCTGCGACATCCCGCATCCGCGACGAAATCCCGTCATCCCGACACTCCCCGACGGGAATCCGTACACGGCACACGGCGGGATCGACGGATCTGGCACCGCGAATCAATGCCTTAGCTCCACCCATCGTCAATATCCCGCAACCATGTAGGGAAAACCCCTACACCCTGTCGGGGCAACCACCAAGCCCCTCAGGAACCCCCTGATTCCGCCCCCGCCGGATCAAAAGCAAGATGCGTTCCACAAGGCGCCGGGGAGCGGTGCCGGGGAACCACGATGAAGGCTGCACTCTCGACCCAGCTGGGCCAACAACTCCACCTCACCCCGCAGCTGCTGCAGTCGATCCGGCTGCTGCAGCTTGATGGCCTGCACCTGGAACAGGAAATCCAGCGCCTGCTGGACTCCAATCCCCTGCTGGAAATCGAAGAACCCGAAGCACCGACCGCCGACGCCACCGAGGTTGCCGCCACGACGCTGGAAACCGCCGCGTTCGATGAGCTGCCGGAGTCCTCGATGTGGGAAGTTGCCGGTACCAGCTGGCAGGACGGTGACGACGATCGCATGGCGCGTATCGCTGCCGGCGAATCGACCGACCCGCAGCTGCGCGTGCTGCAGCGCCTGTCGCTCGACATGGATGATCGCCAGCTGGCAGTGGCCGCATTCTGGCTGGACCACTGCGACGAGGCCGGCTACCTGCAGGCGCCACTGGACCAGCTGCAGCTGCTGGCCAGCGCACAGTTCGACATCGCTGCCGACGGCGTCGAAGCCATCCGCCAGCAGCTGCTGCACGGTGAACCGGCCGGCATGGCCGCGCAGGACCTGCGCGAGGGCCTGCAGGCGCAGCTGCGCAGCCTTCACGGCGCGGTGCCTGCCCGCCACCTGGCCACGCGCATCCTGGACGGCGCGCTCGATGCGCTGGCCGCACATGATTACCCCGCCCTCGCCCGCCAGCACGACGCCGAGATCGACGACGTTCGCGAAGCGGTACGCCTGATTCTGTCGCTGCAGCCACGCCCGGGCGACAGCCTGCTGCCGGAACGCAATGCCGTTGTGGTTCCGGACGTGGTCGCCTGGCACGCCGATGGCCAGTGGAAGGTGGCATTGAACCCGACCACCAGCCGCCGCGTCTCCATCAACAGCCAGTACGAACAGGCGCTGGCAGAGACCAGCGAGGCCGCACCGGCACTGCGCGAAATGCTGCAGGAGGCGCGCTGGTTCAGCCGCGGCCTGTCGATGCGCTACGACACCCTGCTGCGCACCGCGCGGGTGATCGTCGAGCGCCAGGCAGCGTTCCTGGTGCGTGGCGAGGAAGCCATGGCGCCGTTGACGCTGAAGGAAGTGGCCGAAGAAATCGGCATGCACGAATCCACCGTTTCGCGCATCACCACCGGCAAGTTCCTGCAGACCCCGCGCGGCACCTTCGAACTGAAGCACTTCTTCGCCGTGCGCCTGGAAGGCGCCAGCGTCTCCGGCCAGGCCGTGAAGGCTATGGTCCGCCGCCTGATCGACGCCGAACCGGCCGGTCGCCCGCTGGCAGACGAGGCCATTGCCGGCCTGCTGTCGCGCCAGGGGGTGAACATTGCCCGCCGAACCGTCGCAAAATACCGAGAACAACTGGACATCGCCCCGGCCCGTGAACGGCGCCGGCTCGGCGCCAGGCAACCGCTGTTGGCCCGGGTGGGCTGAAAAGGATGTTGGACATGAACAAGCTCACGGTCCTGCTGGTCGATGACCACGAGGGCTTCATCAATGCGGCGATGCGCCACTTCCGCAAGATCGACTGGCTGCAGATCGTCGGCAGCGCCGGCAACGGCCTGGAAGCGATCGAGCGTTCGGAATCGCTGCGCCCGCAGGTCGTATTGATGGATCTGGCAATGCCGGAGATGGGTGGCCTGCAGGCCACCCGCCTGATCAAGTCGCAGGACGATGCACCGTACATCGTGATCGCCAGCCACTTCGACGACGCCGAGCATCGCGAGCACGCGCTGCGTGCCGGCGCCGACAATTTCGTCAGCAAGCTGTCCTACATCCAGGAAGTCATGCCGATCCTGGAAGGCCTCAGGGAGGAACAGTCGTGAGCGAATCGCGCATCCTGGTGCTGGACAACGACGCCGTGCGTGCAGAGCGCACCGTTGCCCTGCTGGAATTCATGGACTTCAACCCGCGCTCGGTCTCCGACGGTGCCGACTTCGATCTCGGCCGGCACCGCCAGAACGAATGGATGGCGCTGATCGTCGGCAGCCTGGTAGACAACGCGGCCAGCACCGCACTCTACAATTGGCTGGGCGGCAGCAGCCTGCCACCGCCGGTGCTGCTGGCCGATGGTGATACCTCTGCATTCGCGCAGCAGCACGGCCTGCACGAAGCCAATATCTGGCCGCTTGAAACGCCGCTGCGCCACGCGCAGATGGAAGCCCTTCTGCGCCGCGCCAGCCTCAAGCGCCTGGATGCCGAGCATCAGGCCGGTGCCGTGCAGGATCAGGGGCCGACCGGCAACGGTCCGGCGGTGACCGCACTGCGCACCATGATCGAACAGGTGGCCGCGTTCGATACCACCGTGCTGGTGCTGGGTGAATCGGGTACCGGCAAGGAAGTGGTGTCGCGCGCGATCCACCAGCGCTCGCCGCGCCGCGATGGCCCGTTCGTGGCGATCAACTGCGGCGCCATTCCGGCGGACCTGCTGGAAAGCGAACTGTTCGGCCACGAGAAGGGCGCCTTCACCGGTGCGCTGACCGCGCGCAAGGGTCGTTTCGAAATGGCCGAGGGCGGCACCCTGCTGCTGGATGAAATCGGCGACATGAGCCTGCCGATGCAGGTGAAGCTGCTGCGCGTGCTGCAGGAGCGCAGTTTCGAGCGCGTGGGCGGCAACCAGACCATCCGCTGCAACGTGCGCGTGGTGGCGGCGACCCATCGCGACCTGGAAACCCGTATTGCCGAGGGCAAGTTCCGCGAGGATCTGTTCTACCGCCTGAACGTGTTCCCGATTGAAGTGCCCGCGCTGCGCGAACGTCGCGAGGACCTGCCGGCACTGGTGGAAACCATCGCCGCACAGCTGGCCCGCACCGGCCGTGGCGAGGTGCGCTTCACCCCGGAAGCCTTGCAGGCACTGGCCGGCTACGAATGGCCGGGCAACGTGCGCGAGCTGACCAACCTGGTCGAACGACTGGCCGTGCTGCATCCGGGTGGTTCGGTGCGCGTGCAGGACCTGCCGGCCCGCTATCGTGGCGATGCGGCACTGGCCGCCGTCGCTACGCCGGCACCGGCACCGCCCGCCGCCAGCGAAGAGCGGCTGGACCTGCGCAGCTTCTCGTTCCACACACCCGGCAGTGGCAACCAGCCGGCGCTGGAGCACGGCATTGCCGTCAATCGCCCGGCGGCTCCGGCCGCACTGCCCGACGAAGGCATGGACCTGCGCAACCACATGGCCAACATCGAACTGGGCCTGATCCACGAAGCACTGGAACGCACCCAGGGCGTGGTCGCCCACGCCGCCCAGCTGCTCGGCCTGCGCCGCACCACCTTGGTGGAAAAGCTGCGCAAGTACGGCATCGAGCGCGAGCAGGCCGAGCTGGCCGGCTGAACCGCGCTATCAGCATGAAGGGGGCACGAACGCCTGGGCTTGCCCGGGCGTTGGTGTTTGTGGCGCCCGGGGTGCGTTACCCTTTGGCGTGTAATGCGTGATTACCCCCCCCCCCAAACAACCCCGGGAAATACGCCCCAAGTCCTGTGTATTTTTAAAAAAAAACACCCCACCACACAGACACCCTAATGGGTTTTCGGTCTGTTGGTGTAAAAATGTGGGGGGGGGGGGGGGGGGGGGGGGGGGGGGGGGGGGGGGGGGGGGGGGGGGGGGGGGGGGGGGGGGGGGGGGGGGGGGGGGGGGGGGGGGGG
>NZ_JASJSI010000049.1:0-32101 GCF_030237085.1 Stenotrophomonas maltophilia group sp. Smal32 | reverse complement strand
CGCATCAAGGGCGATGAAGTGTCGGTCGGCTACACCCTGGGCATGACGGTCACCCCGGTGGAAGGCACCAACATCGCCTTCAGCTACCGCTCGAAGGTCGAGCACAAGATCACCGACGGCAAGGCCGACTTCACCATCCCGCAGAACGCTGCCGCCTTCCTGGCCGCGGCCGCCCCGGGTACCTTCATCGACAGCAACGGCCGCGCCACCATCACCCTGCCGGCCAGCGCCACCGTGGGCTTCACCCACCGCGTGAACGACCAGTGGCAGATCATGGCCGAAGTCACGCGCACGGCGTGGAGCAAGTTCGACCAGGTCACCGTCGACTATGATTCCAACCAGCCGGACAGCGTGCTGCCGTTCCACTACCGCGACACCACCTTCGCGTCGATCGGTACTGATTTCCGCGTGAACGACAAGCTGACCCTGCGTGGCGGCCTGGCCTATGACCAGACCCCGACCACCGACGCCCACCGCGACGTGCGCGTGCCGGACACCACCCGTAAGTGGCTGTCGCTGGGCCTGACCTACGCCGCTTCGGACAAGATGGAATACAGCGTGGGCTACACCCACCTGTTCACCAAGGATCCGAACATCACCTCGACCTCGGTCACCGGCAACACCGTGACCGGCAAGTACAAGGTCAGCGGCGACGTGCTGGCAGCTTCGATGCAGTACAAGTTCTGATGCAGGCCCTGGCCTGAAGCAGCACACGGAAGGCCCCGCGTAAGCGGGGCTTTCTTTTGGGTGGGTTTCGGGCCATCCACGCATGGCGAGGATCTTCTGGGCAGAGCAGCCATCCACGTCGTGGATCCACGACAATGGCGCCATGAACCTGTCCGACCCGAACTTCCAGTTGGAGCTGGCTGCCAACATCGCCGTCGCCGGCTCGATCCTGCTGGCGGGCCGCAACAACGTGCACACCTGGTGGCTGGGCATCGTAGGCTGCGCACTGTTCGCCGCGGTGTTCGAGCGTTCGCACCTGTATGCGGACATGGTGCTGCAGTTCTTCTTCAACGCCATCAGCGTGCTGGGCTGGTGGCAGTGGCTGCGTGGTGACCATGGTGCACCTCTGCCGATTACTTCATTGCGGCCGCGCGCCTGGGCCTGGCTGGCGCCGCTGGCGGTAGTGGCCACCTTCGGCTACGGCTGGATGCTGACCCGCCTGACCAGCGCCTACGCGCCGTACATCGATTCGGCGGTGCTGGTACTGAGCGTGATCGCGCAGATCCTGATGATGCGCCGCAAGCTGGAATCGTGGTGGGTGTGGCTGCTGGTGAACACCGTGGCGGTGCCGCTGTACTACAGCCGAGGCCTGCACCTGACCTCTATCCTTTACATCGGTTTCTGGATAAACGCGCTGGTCGCCCTGCGCCACTGGCGCAAGCTGATGCGGGTGTAGAGCCGAGCCCATGCTCGGCTACGCCAGGAAAGCCGAGCATGGGTTCGGCTCTACAGGAAGAAAAACCACAAAAAACCCCGCTTTCGCGGGGTTTTTCGTTTACCGCATCAACCGGGCGATCAGTCGCCCAGGGTCAGCAGCGAGGCGTTGCCGCCGGCGGCAGTGGTGTTCACCGTCACCGTCTTTTCGGTGGCGAAGCGCAGCAGGTAGTGCGGGCCACCGGCCTTCGGACCGGTGCCGGACAGGCCCTGGCCGCCGAACGGCTGCACGCCGACCACCGCACCGATCTGGTTGCGGTTGACGTAGACGTTGCCGACGTGGACGCCGTTGCTGATGCGGTCGACGGTCTCGTCGATGCGCGAATGCACGCCCAGGGTCAGGCCGTAGCCGGTGGCGTTGATCTGGTCGATCACTGCATCGAGCTGGTCACCCTTCCAGCGGATCACGTGCAGGACCGGCCCGAAGATTTCCTTGTGCAGCTGGCCCAGGTCCTTCAGTTCATACGCACGCGGTGCGAAGAAGGTGCCATTGGCGGCTTCGGCGGACAGCTCGGCGGCAGCGATCAGGCGCGCTTCGCGGTCCATGCGTTCGGCGTGGTCCTGCAGGATCTTCAGTGCATCGGCGTCGATCACCGGGCCGACGTCGGTGGACAGCAGGCCGGGGTTGCCGACCTTCAGCTCCTTCATCGCACCGGCCAGCATGGTCATCACCTTGTCGGCGATGTCGTCCTGCACGAACAGCACGCGCGCGGCCGAGCAGCGCTGGCCGGCCGAGGTGAAGGCCGAACCGATCGCGTCCTTGACCAGCTGCTCCGGCAGCGCCGAGGAGTCGGCGATGAAGGCATTCTGGCCGCCGGTCTCGGCAATCAGCACACCGATGGCGGCATCGCGTGCGGCCATCGCGCGGTTGATCGCACGGGCGGTGTCGGTGGAGCCGGTGAAGGCGACGCCGGCCACGCGCGGATCGGCGGTGAGCGCGGCACCGACGGTGGCGCCGTCGCCGGGCAGGAACTGCACCACCTCGGCCGGCACGCCGGCGTCGTGCAGCAGCTTCACCGCGTAGTAGCCGATCAGGTTGGTCTGCTCGGCGGGCTTGGCGATGACGCTGTTGCCGGCGGCGAGTGCAGCGGCCACCTGGCCCAGGAAGATCGCCAGCGGGAAGTTCCACGGGCTGATGCAGACGAACACGCCGCGGCCGTGCAGCTGCAGCTCGTTGGATTCACCGGTCGGGCTCGGCAGCTTTTCGGCGTGGCTGAACTGCTCGCGCGCCTGCTTGGCGTAGTAGCGCAGGAAGTCCACCGCTTCGCGCACTTCGGCGATGCTGTCGGGCAGGCTCTTGCCGGCTTCCTTCACGCACAGCGCCATGAACTCCGGCATGCGCGCTTCCAGCTGGTCGGCGGCGTGCTCGAGGATGGCGGCGCGGCTGGCGGCCGGGGTGCGGTTCCAGGCCGGCTGCGCGGCCACGGCATTGGCCAGGGCCTTCTGCACGGTGGCGGCGTCGGCGGCCAGCCACTGGCCGACCACTTCGCGGGTGTCGGCCGGGTTGGTCACCGGCAGCGCAGCGCCGGCCGGGTTGGCACCGGGCACCAGCGGGGCGGCCTGCCAAGGCTTCACAGCCGCGTTGATCTGCTCGGCCAGGTCGCGCAGTTCGTTGTCGTTGGCGAGGTTGGCGCCCATGGAGTTCTTCCTGTCGTGGTTCTGGCTGCGCAGCAGGTCAACCGGCAGCGGGATCTTGGGATGCGGAATCGATGCGAACGAGGCGACCATCTCGACCGGATCGCGGATCAGGTCGGCGATCGGCACGCGCTCGTCGGTGATGCGGTTGACGAAGCTGGAGTTGGCGCCGTTTTCCAGCAGGCGACGCACCAGGTACGGCAGCAGGTCTTCATGCGAACCGACCGGCGCATACACGCGGCAGGGCAGGCCCAGGCGGTCGGCCGGCACCACTTCTGCGTACAGGTCGTCACCCATGCCGTGCAGCTTCTGGTGTTCGTACACGCCGCCGTTGGCGATGCTGCGCACCGCGGCAATGGTGTGCGCGTTGTGCGTGGCGAACATCGGGTAGATCGCATCGGCATGCGTGAACAGGCGCTTGGCGCAGGCCAGGTAGGAGACGTCGGTGTTCTGCTTGCGGGTGAACACCGGGTAGCCCGGATAGCCTTCGATCTGCGCGCGCTTGATCTCGGCATCCCAGTAGGCGCCCTTGACCAGGCGCACCTGCAGGCGGCGACCGGCGCGGCGCGCCATGTCGGCCAGGTGGTCGATCGTGTACGGGGTGCGCTTCTGGTAGGCCTGCACGACCACGCCGAAACCATCCCAGCCGGCCAGCGAGGCGTCGGAGAACACCTGCTCGATGATGTCCAGCGACAGTTCCAGGCGGTCGGATTCTTCGGCGTCGACGGTGCAGCCAATGCCGTAGCTCTTGGCCAGCTGTGCCAGTTCCAGCACGCCCGGCACCAGGTCCTTCAGCACGCGCTCGCGCTTGGCGTGCTCGTAGCGTGGGTACAGCGCCGACAGCTTGATCGAGATGCCTGGTGCGTTGTTGACGTCGCCGTCCGGACGGCCGCCGCGTGCCTTGTGATCGCCGCCGATGGCGTGGATCGCACGACGGTAGTCTTCCAGGTAGCGCAGTGCATCCTTCATGGTCAGCGCGCCTTCGCCGAGCATGTCGAACGAGTAGCGGTAGCTGGCGTTGTCGCCCTTGTGCGAGCGCGCCAGCGCTTCGCTGATGGTGCGGCCCATGACGAACTGGTGGCCCATGATCTTCATCGCCTGGCGCACGGCCAGGCGCACCACCGGCTCACCGACGCGGCCGACCAGGCGCTTGAATGCGCTGGGCGCATCGGCGCGGGTGGCGTCGTTCATCTGCACCAGCTTGCCGGTCAGCATCAGGCCCCAGGTGGAGGCGTTGACCAGCACCGAGTCGCTGCCGCCCAGGTGCTTTTCCCAGTCGGCATCGGCCAGCTTGTCGCGGATCAGCTTGTCCGCGGTGTCCTGGTCGGGAATGCGCAGCAGCGCCTCGGCCACGCACATCAGCAGCACGCCTTCCTCGCTGCCCAGGTCGTACTGGCGCATGAAGGCTTCGATTGCGCCCTGGTCCTTGGCACGCACGCGCACGCGGCCGACCAGGTCGGCGGCCAGCGCCTGTACCCGGGCCTGTTCCTCGGCGGGCAGGCGGGCCTGCGCCAGCAGTTCGCGCACGTGGCTGGCCTCGTCCTTCAACCAGGCATCGGTGATGGCCTGGCGGAACGGGTTGGGGGGCGCCGGCAGTTCCGGCGACAGCAGCGCGCCGGGACGCGGGGCGTCGCTGGCGGCAGGGGAGGAGGAAGGTGCGTTCATGCCGGTCCGGCCAGTGGAAAACTTGGCGATTTTAAACATTTTTGCGGCCTTCGGAAGTGCCGTGCAGACACCTTCATGAAGGGCTGATAGCCCCTAACGGTGGTGGATTCGGCGTGTTCATAAATCCTGCCAATATTTGTGCCGAATTCGTCATTCGTGCCGCCGACCTCATGCTGTGTTGCAGCATCGGAAAAAGTGTGAATGCACCCTTGCTACCGGCGAGAGGGCGGGGCTACCATCGAGACGTTTCCCGCGGCAGGAACGCGGTTGCGACATGATCGAGGTGCTTCCAGCTCCGGATGGGTCAGGTACGCAGCTGCGGCTGCGTCCCCCACGGGCGCTCGATGCCCGGCAGTTCGTCCTGTTGTTCACCGTGTTGTCGGGTGCGATGTGGCTGGTGTCCGCCCTCGGGTGGTTGGCCGGCAATGCATTCGCCCCCCTGTTCGCGCTGCTGTACAGCCTGGTGCTGGCGGCGGCGCTGCGTGCCTTGTGGCGCAGCGGTGAACGGCAGGAGGAGATCCGGGTAGTGCCGGCGTACGTGGAGGTCATCCCCGTACCCGGTGGATCGCCGGTGTTCCGGGCCCACCCTCACTGGGTGCGCCTGCTCACCGACGATGAGAGGGTCCGGCTGGCATCCAGCGGCCGGCAGGTGGAGGTGGGGAGTTTCCTCGCGCCGGCCGAACGTCAGATGCTTGCAGAGACACTTGAAAGCTTGCTCGCCGCCAGCGATGGCGGCAACCGACGACGCTAAGGGTCTAGGCAATGAAGCAAAGCAGCAGGTGGGGCACGAAGTGCGTTGCAGCGGTCGCCGCCATGGTGGCCGGGGGACTGGTTCCGGCGTTGGCCTGGGCCCAGGCGGCCGATCCCAAGCCGTGGCAGCTGAACATGGGGAAGGGGGTGACCCAGACCTCGCGCCTGGCCTGGGAATCGAACAACCTGTCGTTGATCATCTGCACGGTGATCGGCGTCATCGTGTTCGGGGCGATGGCCTACGCCATCTTCAAGTTCCGCAAATCCAAGGGCGCGGTCGCGGCCACCTTCAGCCACAACACCAAGGCCGAGATCATCTGGACGGTGATCCCGGTGATCATCCTGATCGTGATGGCATGGCCGGCCACGGCCAACCTGATCAAGATGTACGACACCCGCGATGCCGAGATGACGGTGAAGGTCACCGGCTACCAGTGGATGTGGAAGTACGAATACCTCGGCGAGAACGTCACCTTCACCAGCCGCCTGGACCGCGAGTCCGACCGGGTGCGGCAGAGCGGCGTCGTGCCGACCCGCGAGAGCCATCCGCACTACCTGCTGGATGTCGACAACCGTCTGGTGCTGCCGGTCGATACCAAGGTGCGCTTCGTCATCACCTCCGACGACGTGATCCACGCCTGGTGGGTGCCGGCGCTGGGCTGGAAGCAGGACGCCATCCCCGGTTTCATCAACGAGGCCTGGACCAGCATCGAGCAGCCCGGCGTGTACCGCGGGCAGTGCGCCGAGCTGTGCGGCAAGGACCACGGCTTCATGCCGATCGTGGTCGAGGCGGTGTCCAAGGAAGACTTCAAGCAGTGGCTGGCGCAGCGCAAGCCTGCACCGCCGGCCGAGCCCGCTTCCCCTGCGGCACCTGCAGAACCGGCTGCACCTGCGAGCGAAGCACCGGCAGCACCTGCCGCTGCCGAAGCCGGCAGCTCACCTGCCACCGCAGCCAGCGGCGCGTGATGTAAAGCCTGCGGCCGCCTGCTGCGGCCGTGGTGACAACCGATTCTGAGAGGTGTTTTGCAATGGCGCACTCGGCAGTTGGGCACGACGATCACCATCACCACCAGAGCTTCTTCGAGCGTTGGTTCTTCTCGACCAACCACAAGGACATCGGCACGCTGTACCTGGGTTTCAGCTTCATCATGTTCATCATCGGTGCGGCGATGAGCGTGGTGATCCGCGCCGAGCTGGCGCAGCCGGGCCTGCAGTTCGTCAAGCCCGAGTTCTTCAACCAGATGACCACCGTGCATGCGCTGGTGATGATCTTCGGCGGTGTGATGCCGGCCTTCGTCGGCCTGGCCAACTGGATGATCCCGCTGCAGATCGGCGCGCCGGACATGGCGCTGCCGCGCATGAACAACTGGTCGTTCTGGCTGCTGCCGGTGGCCTTCAGCCTGCTGCTGCTGACCCTGTTCCTGCCCGGTGGTGCACCGGCCGGTGGCTGGACCCTGTACCCGCCGCTGTCGCTGCAGGGTGGCTACAACGTCGCCTTCAGCGTGTTCGCCATCCATGTGGCCGGCATCAGTTCGATCATGGGCGCGATCAACATCATCGCCACCGTGCTCAACATGCGCGCGCCGGGCATCGACCTGCTGAAGATGCCGATCTTCTGCTGGGCCTGGCTGATCACCGCGTTCCTGCTGATCGCGGTGATGCCGGTGCTGGCCGGCGCGGTGACCATGCTGCTGACCGACAAGTTCTTCGGCACCAGCTTCTTCAACGCCGCCGGTGGCGGTGACCCGGTGATGTACCAGCACATCTTCTGGTTCTTCGGGCATCCCGAGGTCTACATCATGATCCTGCCCGCGTTCGGCGTGGTCAGCGAGATCATCCCGACCTTCAGCCGCAAGCCGCTGTTCGGCTACCAGGCGATGGTGTATGCCACCGCCGCGATCGCGTTCCTGTCGTTCATCGTCTGGGCCCACCACATGTTCACCGTGGGCATGCCGCTGGGTGGTGAGATCTACTTCATGTTCGCCACCATGCTGATCTCGATCCCCACCGGCGTGAAGGTGTTCAACTGGGTCAGCACGATGTGGCGCGGTTCGCTCACGTTCGAAGCGCCGATGCTGTGGTCGGTGGCCTTCGTCATCCTGTTCACCATCGGTGGCTTCTCCGGCCTGATGCTGGCCATCGTCGCCGCCGACTTCCAGTACCACGACACCTACTTCGTGGTGGCCCACTTCCACTACGTGCTGGTGACCGGCGCAGTGTTCGCGCTGATCGCGGCGGTGTACTACTGGTGGCCGAAGTGGACCGGGCGCATGTACAGCGAGAAGTGGGCCAAGGTGCACTTCTGGTGGTCGATCGTGTTCGTCAACCTGCTGTTCTTCCCGCAGCACTTCCTCGGCCTGGCCGGCATGCCGCGCCGCATTCCCGATTACAGCGTGGCGTTTGCCGACTGGAACCTGATCAGCTCGATCGGTGCGTTCGGCATGTTCGTCACGCCGTTCATGATGGCCGCGATCCTGCTGTCGTCGCTGCGCAACGGCGAGAAGGCCGAAGCGCGGAGCTGGGAAGGCGCGCGTGGCCTGGAGTGGACGTTGCCGTCGCCGGCACCGGCACACACCTTCACCACGCCGCCGACCATCCGCCCAGGGGACCTGGCGCATGACGACATCACGCATTGAGGTGGGGCATGCATAACGAGAGCCCGCTGCAGACCTGTAGAGCCGAGCCATGCTCGGCTGACGTGGAGCAGCCGAGCATGGCCCGGCTCCACAACAGCCCGGGCGACGCCCCGGAAAACGACATCGAACTGCAACGCCAGCGCGCCAGGCGCACCGCAGCCTGGGTCGGCGCCATCGCCGTGCTGGTCTACGTCGGCTTCATCCTCAGTGGGGTGATCGGCCGATGAGCGACGCACCGGCCACCGCGACCTCACGCAGTGCCGGGCTGCCGCGCCTGATCGGCGTGGCGGTGGCGGTGTTCCTGCTGACGTTCTCGCTGGTGCCGCTGTATCGCATCGCCTGCGAGAAGGTGTTCGGCGTGCGCCTGGAGCGCGGCCCCGGCAGCGAAGCCAGTGCGGGTGCGGCGTCCGGCAAGCGCACCGTACGGGTGGAATTCGATGGCGGCGTCAACTCGCGCCTGCCGTGGTCGTTCCATCCCGAACAGCTGACCATGGACGTGGTGCCCGGTGAACTCAACGAGGCCCTGTACTTCGCCCGCAACGACAGCCAGCAGGCCGTGGTCGGCAGTGCGGTGCCTTCGGTGGCACCGGCGCGCGCGTCGGGTTTCTTCAGCAAGACCGAATGTTTCTGTTTCACCGCGCAGACGCTGCAGGCCGGCGAGAAGCGCGACATGCCGGTGCGCTTCATCGTCGATCCGGACCTGCCGCCGGAGATCAGGACGATCACCTTGTCCTACACCTTCTACCGCAACGACGCGTTGTCCGATCGGCTGGCTCCGGCCGCCACCTCGGAAGGCGCGCACGCCGCACCCTGACCCGGATACCGACATGGCCCAGACACCGACCGACGCCAACGTGTACTTCGTCCCGGCCCAGAGCAAATGGCCGTTCGTGGGTTCCATCGCGATGATGGTGACCATGGTGGGCGTGGCCAGCTGGCTCAACGATGCCAGCTGGGGACGCTGGACGTTCTACCTCGGCATCGCGATGCTGGTGCTGACCCTGTTCTGGTGGTTCAGTGACGTGGTGCGCGAATCGCAGGCCGGCAACTACAACCATCAGGTCGATGGCTCGTTCCGGATGGGGATGATCTGGTTCATCTTCTCCGAGGTGATGTTCTTCGGCGCCTTCTTCGGCGCGCTGTTCTACACCCGCAACCTGGGCCTGTCGTGGCTCAGCGGCGAAGGCCGCGGGGTGATGACCAACGAACTGCTCTGGCAGGGCTATTCCGCCGGTTGGCCGACCAACGGCCCGGCGGCGATCGGTGGCGCCTTCCAGACCATCCCGGCCTGGGGCCTGCCGCTGATCAACACGCTGATCCTGCTCACCTCCGGCGTGACCCTGACCATCGCCCATCACGCGCTGAAGGCGGGCAACCGCCGCCAGCTGCTGATCTGGCTGGGCCTGACCGTGGTGCTCGGCCTCGGCTTCCTCACCCTGCAGGCGGAGGAGTACATCCACGCCTACAAGGAACTGAACCTGACGCTCGGCTCGGGCATCTACGGTTCGACGTTCTTCATGCTGACCGGCTTCCACGGCGCGCATGTGCTGCTGGGCACGATCATGCTGATCGTGATGTGGCTGCGTTCGGCCAAGGGACACTTCACCCGCGACAACCATTTCGGCTTCGAAGCCGCCGCGTGGTACTGGCACTTCGTCGACGTGGTGTGGCTGATGCTGTTCCTGTTCGTCTACGTGCTTTGACCGCGCACGCATCGGTGGCCTCAGCCGCCGATGCCGTGCGGTTTGATCCAGCCCATGTAGATGCTCACGATCACCAGCAGGATCAACGCCACCGACACCGCGATGCGACGTGTCAGTGCGTTGACCGTGCGCTTGGTCTGGCCGCGGTCGACCAGCAGGTAATACAGGCCGGCGCCCAGATTCCAGACGATGACGATCAGAAACGCGATTACCAGCAGGGTCTTCAGCGAATCACTCATGCGCGGCTCGAGGGCAGGGTGGATGTGCCTATCTGACCGCGTTTGTGCGGACTTGTCATGATGCGCCAGCACACGCGCGTGCTCGGATGGCTGCTGGCCGTGCTGGCAATGGCCGGTTTCACCGCATTGGGGCTGTGGCAGCTGCAGCGCATGCATGCCAAACAGGCAATGTTGGATGCACAAGTTCCAGCTGCAGCGCAGGTCCTGTCGCTGGCGCAGGCGCTGGCAGCACCCGGTGCGTTGCATGGCGTGGCCGATCACGGTCGCTTCCTTTCCGGCGTGGTGCTGCTGGACAACCAGACCCGGCACGGCCGCGCGGGGGTAAAGATCTACCGCCCGTTCCGCAGTGACGAAGGCAGCGTGCTGCTGGTCGATCTGGGATGGCGCGCGCTGCCGCCGGATCGCGCCCTGCCGGAGCTGCCCGCACCGCCTTCGCCGGTGGCCGTGCGTGGCCTGCTGGCACCGCCGCCGTCGGCCGGATTGGCACTCGGTCCCGCATTCTCCGCTACGGGGGAAGCGGGCCGCTGGCTGGCCAGCCGGTTGCCGGCCGAAGGCCTGGCCCGCGCGCTGGGGGTGCAGTCACTTCCCGATCGTGTACTGCGCCTGGACCCTTCACTGCCCTTCGGTGACGAGCGCGACCTGGACCTGCTGCCGAACACGCTGCCACCGCAGCGCCACCTGGGCTACGCCGTGCAGTGGTTCGGGCTGGCCCTGACCGTGCTGGTGGTGGCGCTGGTGCTGGAATGGCGCAGGAGGCGCGCCGTGGCCCGACCGGCATCCCGTACCCAACCATGAGAAAATGCCCCGCATGAACACTGCTACGTCCCCGCAGGTGCGCGGCTCAGGCCGCCGGACCCTGGTGCTGCTGTTTGCCGTGTTCTTCGGCGCGATGGCGCTGGCTGCCGTGCTGCGCTTCTCTGGCTGGCAGCCCACCGGGCACCGTAATGCCGGCCAGTTGCTGAAGCCGCCGGTGGATCTACGCCAGCAGGCTCCGACGCTGGCCAACGGCCAGCCCTATCCGTGGAACCCCGAGGCCCGGACCTGGCGCCTGCTGGTGGCGCCGGCCGGTGCCTGCGACGCACAGTGCGTCACTTTGTCGCAGGGACTGGGCAAGGTGTGGCAGCTGTTCGGCCATAACGCCGATAATGTCGAGATCCTGTGGCTGGGTACGCCACCGGCGTCGATCGCCTCGCTGCCCGCGCTGCGGCCGCTGGCTCCGTCGCCAGCCCTGCGCGCGGCATTGCCGGGCGTTGATGATCCGGCGGGACTGCCGGTCTACGTGATCGATCCGAACGGCTTCGTGATCATGCGCCATGCCCCCGGCAGTGACCTGGGGGGCCTGCGCAAGGACATGGCCACGTTGCTGAAACTGAAGTGAGTCCCGTTTGATGAGCCTTTCCGCGCGTCCGGCGCTGCACCGCAATTTCCACCGCCTGGCGTGGTTCGCCATGATCATGACCGCGAGCACGATCATGTTCGGCGCCTTCGTGCGCCTGTCCGATGCCGGCCTGAGCTGCCCGGACTGGCCCACCTGCTATGGGCAGGCCACCTGGCCGCAGCACGTGGAAGAAACCATCGGCCACCCGGCGGCGGAAATCCGCCCGCTGGAAACGCACAAGGCCTGGCGTGAGCAGGTGCACCGCTTCCTGGCCGGCGCGCTGGGCATCGAGATCCTGACCCTGGCGCTGCTGGCCACGCGCAAGCGGCGATTCGGAAGC
Organism: Stenotrophomonas maltophilia group sp. Smal32; assembly: GCF_030237085.1. Lineage (NCBI taxonomy): Bacteria > Pseudomonadati > Pseudomonadota > Gammaproteobacteria > Lysobacterales > Lysobacteraceae > Stenotrophomonas > Stenotrophomonas maltophilia group sp. Smal32. The sequence goes on along the minus strand of NZ_JASJSI010000049.1, from coordinate 20,315 downwards.
ACGGCGGTGGTGACCGCCTGCGTGCTGGTGGCCGCCGGCATACCGCTGTACATGATGGGCTGGCATGGCACCGCCAGTGCATTGGCCCTGATCGGCGAGGCGATCCTGCTGATCGCCGCGCTGCGCTGGAGCAACATCGACCTGGCGCGTGCTGCCCTGCTGACCCTGGCGGTGGTGATCTTCCAGGCCCTGCTGGGCATGTGGACGGTGACCCTGCTACTCAAGCCCATCGTGGTGATGGGCCACCTGCTGGGCGGCATGCTGATGTTCGCGCTGCTGGTGTGGATGGCCTGGCGCGCCACGCACATGCCGATCACCCTGGCCGAAGCTCCGAAGCTGAAGTGGGTGCTGCGCATCGGCGTTGCGGTGCTGGTCACCCAGATCGCACTGGGCGGCTGGGTCAGCGCCAACTACGCTGCGCTGGCCTGCGGCGGTGGCAGCGCCTCGCTGGACAATTTCCCGCGCTGCGCCAACCAATGGTGGCCGCAGCACAACTTCGTCGAAGGCTTCACCCTGTGGCGCGGCATCGGCGTGGACTACGAAGGGGGCGTGCTGGATGGTGCCTCGCGTATCGCCATCCAGATGGCGCATCGCCTGTTCGCGGTGGTGGTGGCCGTCTACCTGCTGTGGCTGGGCGTGCGCCTGTTCCGCCTGCCGAGCATGCGTGGCTGGGCCAGTGCGCTGATCGTACTGCTGGTGCTGCAGGTCACCCTCGGCATCCTCAATGTGAAGCTGGCGCTGCCGCTGGAAGTGGCGGTGGCCCACAACGGCGTGGCCGTTGCCCTGTTGTTCGTGCTGGTCAGCCTGCTGGCCCGCCTGCGTGCCCCGGACTGATTCCATGTTTTCCAATTACCGCCAGTACTGGGACCTGACCAAGCCCAAGGTCGTCGCCCTGATCGTCTTCACTGCCCTGGTCGGCATGGTCCTGGCCATTCCGGGCGTGCCCAGCTGGGAGCAGGTGCGCGCCGGCGTGCTCGGTTTCCTCGGCATCTGGCTGGCGGCCTCGGCCGCCGCCGCCATCAACCAATTGCTGGATGCGCACATCGATGCACAGATGGCGCGCACCTCGTGGCGTCCGCTGGTGGTGGGCAAGGTCAAGCCGTGGCAGGTGCTGGTGTTCGCCGGCGTGCTGATCGTGTTGTCGATGACCATCCTGGTGCTGTGGGTGAACCTGATCACCGCGGTGCTGACCTTCGCCTCGCTGATCGGCTATGCGGTGATCTACACCGTGTACCTGAAGCGCGCGACCTCGCAGAACATCGTCATCGGCGGCCTGGCCGGCGCGATGCCGCCGATGCTGGGCTGGGCCGCAGTGACCGGCATGCAGGGCTCGTCGGACTGGGCGTACTCGTCGCTGCTGGTGCTGATCATCTTCATCTGGACCCCGCCGCACTTCTGGGCGCTGGCGATCTTCCGCCGCGAGGACTACGCCAAGGCGGAAATTCCGATGCTGCCGGTGACCCACGGCGTGGTGCACACCCGCAAGCAGATCATGGTGTATTCGGTGGTGCTCGCACTGGTCTGCCTGCTGCCGTACCTGGTGGGCATGAGCGGCGCGTTCTACCTGGGCGGCGCGATCGTGCTCAACGCCGTGTTCCTCTGGTACGCCTGGCGCATGCTGAACCCGCCGGACGAACTGTTCTCGATGAAGATGTTCTACTACTCCATCGTGTACCTGATGGCGCTGTTCGCCTTCCTGCTGGTGGACCACTGGATCCTGCCCTGGTTGTAAAGCGCCACCTGTAGAGCCGAGCCCATGCTCGGCTGAGGGCTGGTTGGAAGAGCAGCCGAGCGTGGGCTCGGCTCTACACTTGATCTCTTCCAGCGGCGTCGCCATTGCTGTTCCTGACCCCAAGGAAAGGAGCGAGCAGGGATGCATTCGATTTTCCGCTGGACCAGCGCGCTGCTGCTGGCGCTCGGCATGGCCCTCAATGTGCATGCCGACGACACCGCCGCGCAGATCCGCCAACACGCCGGTGAGCACCGCCTGTTGATACTGGGCGAATTCCACGGTACCCGCGAGACACCGCTGCTGGTTCGGGAACTGATGGAGGCCTACGCAGCCGATGGCACTCCGGTGCGGTTGGCATTGGAGCTGCCGACTGACGAGAACGCCGCGCTGGCGACGTATCTGGTGTCTTCCGGCACGGCCAAGGCGCGCGCTGCATTGCGTGGCACGCCGTACTGGAGCGTCCGCAGCCGCATGCATGACGGCCGTCGCAGCAAGGACATGCTCGACCTGATCGAAGCGGCGCGCGCGCTGCGTACCCGGGGGCGCGACGTGCAGGTATTCGGTTTTGATCGCGTGCTACCCGCCGAAACGGCGGGTAGTGGGGCACGCGACCGGGCGATGGCCCAAGAGGTCCGCGTGCGCGCACAGGCATTGCCGAACAACGCACGGCTGCTGGTGCTGACCGGCAACGTACATGGCATGCGTACGCAGCCGAAGATGATTGCGTACCCCCCGATGACGGCATTGCTGAACGATCTGGAGCTCTACAACGTGCGTATCGAGGCGCGTGGCGGGGAGGGTTGGGGCTGTGCCGCCCCTGGACGTTGCGAAGCGCGCCAGCTGCCGGGTCATGCCGGGACATCGCCCAGGGTGGATACCGGTGCTGACCGCAGCTACGACCTGAGGGTATGGCTGCCGCGATTCAGCGTGGCGCGGCTGCTGGACAGCGATTCGGTCTGGTGATCATCCACGCGTGGCGTGGATCCAACTGCGCCGTTCAACCGCCAGCCGAGCGTGGGCTCGGCTCTACAGTAGATCCACACCGTGCGTGGATGTTCTCCACGTCGTGTCAGGACTTGCGCTTGGCGTAGCGCTGCGCGATCACACCGCAGACGATCAGCTGGATCTGGTGGTAGATCATCACCGGCAGCACGATGGCACCGAGGCTGCCACCAGCAAACAGCACCTTGGCGATCGGTACGCCCGTGGCCAGGCTCTTCTTCGAGCCGCAGAACACGATGGCGATCTCGTCCTCGCGGTTGAAGCGCAGGCGGCGGGCGATGAAGGTGATCAGCGGCATGGCGATACCCAGCAGCACCGCGGCCACCACTGCCACGGCCAGCAACGAGAGCAGCGGCGTCTTGCTCCACAGGCCTTCGGTCACTGCCTCGCCGAACGCCGAATACACCACCAGCAGGATGGTGGCCTGGTCGGTGTAGCGCAGCAGTGCGCGCTGCCGCTCCACCCAGCCGGCAATCCATGGCCGCAGCAGGTGGCCGGCCACGAACGGCACCAGCAGCTGCAGCATGATGCCGCCGATCGCATGCAGCGGGTCGTGCACGCCGCCGGAGGTACCGGCCAGTGCGGTCAGCAGCAGCGGGGTCAGGAACACACCGAGGATGCTCGACAACGAAGCACTGCACACCGCTGCCGGTACGTTGCCGCGCGCCATCGAGGTGAACGCGATGGACGACTGCACGGTGGACGGCAGGGTGCACAGGAACAGCACGCCCAGGTACAGCTCCGGGGTCAGCAGCCAACCCGACAGTGGCTTGAACATCAGCCCCAGCAGCGGGAACAGGATGAAGGTGCAGGCGAGGATGGTCAGGTGCAGCCGCCAGTGCAGCATGCCGCCGATGATCGACTCGCGCGGCAGGCGTGCGCCATGCAGGAAGAACAACGCCGCGATGGCGACCGTGGTGACATCGTCGAGGACGATGGCGGCGGCGCCCTTCATCGGCAGCAGGGAAGCCAGGCCGACGGTGCACAGCAGGGCGAGGGTGAAGTTGTCCGGTCGCAGGCGCGACCACCAGCGGGTCATGGTGGGCAGAGTCCTTTGTGCGGAGGGTTCAGGGCGAGGTGACCGGTGTGGCTAGGCGCTGGCGGGTGGCGGCTTCCAGCGACTTCAGCCCAGCGCGCTGGCCCAGCTGAAGGGCCTGTTCCGGGCTGGCATGTTCGTAGCGTGCACTGACCAGGCCGAGCACGGCACCGGCGCGGTTGCCGGAGGCGCAGTGCAGCAGCACCGGCCCCTGGCTCTGCTGCAGGGCCTGGTGCACGGCGCGCACATTGGGCGCATCCAGCCCCTCGGCACCGGCCACCGGAATGCGCACATAGCGCAGGCCCAGCGATTCGGCCACGTGCGCTTCATCGAAACCGCGGTCCTCGTCGGGCTGGCGCAGGTCGATCACGGTGCGTACGCCTTGTGCGGCCAGTTCGCGCAGTTGTGCGGCACTGGGCTGGCCGCCGGCATACAGGCCGGGCCGGACTTCATTGAGCGGGGTATCCGCAGCCAGGGCCGCCAGCGGCAGGCAGAGCGACAACAACAGCAGGCAGGTCAGGCGCAGCAGCATGGTCCTCTCCGTGAAAGCGTTCTGCCCCTCTACAGGCGCAGCCCGGCGCGGGCCTTCAACAGCTCGCGCAGTTCGTATTTGTCAGTATCGTCCAGACCCTGCTGGCGCTGCTTTGCCAACAACTCCTCCAGACGTTGCACCAGCAGCTGTTTCTCCAGCTGGGCCACGGCGTCGTGCAGTTCCTGGGTCCAGCTGGCCTCGGTGCCGGGCAGCGTCTGTGCGGCCAGTGTATGCAGCGAGGCCTGTTCCTCGCGGCCGTCGAAGTGTTCCAGCAGGGCGCCGGTGCTGATGTCCGGGCGCTGTTCGACCAGCCCCAGCAGCTCCAGCAGCAGCTCCACGCCGGGCAGGCGCAGGCCCTGGAAGTGATGCTTGCCGCCCAGGGTCAGGGCCAGTGACGGTTGTTGCAGCAGCACGGCGATCGCGCCGCGCACCAGGCTGCGCTTGGCCACTGGCTGGATCGTGCGCGAGGGCTGGCGTTGTGGCTGTGGTGCGCGCGTGGCGGCAGTGTTGCCCCCCCCCAGACCGGTCAGCTGCCCCAGCTGCTGCTTCATCAGATCGCCGAAGGCGCCGTCGGGAATCTGCGCCAGCATCGGCTTTGCCCGTTCGGCCAGGCGGGCCTTGCCGTCCAGCGTACCCAGGTTGATCTCGCGGGTCAGTTCGTCGAAGAAGAACTGCGACAGCGGCGTGGCCTGCTTCAGGCGTTCGTTGAAGGCCTCGGCGCCTTCCTTGCGCACGATGGTGTCCGGGTCCTCGCCATCGGGCAGGAACAGGAAGAAGGCCTGGCGGCCATCCTTCATGCGCGGCAGCACCGACTCCAGCGCCTTCCAGCCGGCACGGCGGCCGGCGGCGTCGCCGTCGAAGCAGAAGAACACGTCCGGCGCGTTGCGGAACAACAGCTCGGCATGGTCCGGCGTGGTCGCCGTGCCCAGCGTCGCCACCGCCTGGGTGACGCCGAACTGGAACAGCGAGACCACGTCCATGTAGCCCTCGACCACGATCAGCCGCTCGATCTTCTGGTTGGCCTGGCGCACCTGCCACAGGCCGTACAGTTCGCGGCCCTTGTGGAACAGCGCGGTCTCGGGCGAGTTGAGGTACTTGGGGCCGTCGTCCTTCTCGAACACGCGGCCGCCGAAGGCGATCACGCGGCCACGGCGGTCGAAGATCGGGAACATCACCCGGTCGCGGAACTTGTCGTAGACGTGGCCGCGATCGTTCTTGGAGAACAGGCCGGCGCGGTCGAGCAGCTTCATGCGCCGCTCGTCCTTGCCCAGCGCATCGCGCAGCCCGCTGTAGCCATCGGGCGCATAGCCGATCTGGAAGCGTGCGCGGTTCTCTTCGTCCACGCCGCGGCCGTCGAGGTAGCTGCGCGCCTTCTCGCTGCCTTCCAGGTTCTTCTGGAAGAACTTGGCAGCGGCGTCCAGAGCGGAGTAGAGCTCGCGGCTGTCGTCCTGCTGCTGCGGGCTGCGCGGGTTCTCGCTGCGCGGCACTTCCATGCCGGCGCGCTTGGCCAGTTCATCCACCGCGTCGAGGAACTCGAGGCGGTCGTAGTTCATCAGGAAGCTGATCGCGGTGCCGTGCGCGCCACAACCGAAGCAGTGATAGAACTGCTTGGTGGGCGAGACCGTGAACGAGGCCGAGCGTTCGTCATGGAACGGGCAGCGCGCTGCGTACTCCTTGCCCTGGCGCTTCAACGGCACGCGGCTGCCCACCACCTCGACAATGTCGGTGCGGGCGAGCAGGTCGTCGATGAAAGCGTCGGGGATACGGGCCATGGGCAACAGGGCAGGGCGCGGCCGCCAGGGCGCGCAGCAGGGGGCGGCGGATTCCCCCTAGTTTACTCGCTGGTGACCTGCGGGCCTGCCTGTTCCGCATCGACCCCGGCCTTGGCCAGCTGCGCCCGCGCATGCAGGCGTTCGTCGATCACCGCGGTCATCAACGCACCGACGAAGAACACGGCGGTGGCGTAGTAGATCCACACCAGCGCGATCACCAGCGCGCCCATCGAGCCGTAGGCGCTGCCCGGGGCCACGGTGGCGATGTAGACGCCGATGCCGTAGCGGCCCAGGGTGAACAGCACCGAGGTGATGGCACCGCCGATGAAGGCCTGGCGCCAGGCCACGCGGCGGTCCGGCAGGTAGTGGTAGAGGAAGGCGAAGGCCAGCGTGTACAGCAGCAGCGAGGTCAGGTAGCCGATCGCCGGTAGCACCGAGGGCAGCTGTGCGAACACCACTTGCAGCGCAGTGGTGGCAGTCATCGACAGGATCAGCAGGAAGCCCAGTGCCAGCACCACGCCGAAGGAGAACACGCGTTTGCGCAGCCAGGCCTTGATGCCTTCCAGACGCTGGCCGCTGGTGTGGAAGATCCGGTTCAGCGCGTTCTGCAGCTGGGCGAACACGGCGGTGGCACCCACGAACAGCAGCAGCGTGCTCCACAGCCCGGCCAGCGAACCCACGCTGGGCTGGCTGTTGGCGTTGTGCAGCACGGTGTCGGCGACGCTGGCCACGCTGCTGCCGGCCACTGAACCGATCTGGCTGATCAACGTCTGTTGTGCTGGCGGGTACAGCGAGGCAGTCAGCCACAGCAGCAGCACCAGCAGCGGTGCCATCGACAGCAGGGCGTAGAAGGAGACCGAGGCGGCCTGGGTCAGCACGTCGATTTCGACGAAGCGCTTGGCGACCGCCATCGGGAAGCTGTCCTGCAGGCGGTCAGCATAGTGGCGAAGCCGTGCGGGGATGCCGTGGGGACGCGTGTCGGTGGGGGCGTTGGATTGCTCGACCATGGGGGTGTTGTAACAGCCGGCGGTCGAAGGAGCGGTGAAGCGGGTGCATCAATGGAGTCAGAGCCCTTCCGCGATGCGAAAGGGATCCGACCCCGGCAATGGCTTACGCCAGCAGCTGCTTGACCAGCTTGGACACCAGGCCCATGTCCGCCTGGCCGGCGAGCTTGGGCTTCAGCGCACCCATCAGCTTGCCCATGTCAGCCGGGCCGGAAGCACCGGTCTCGGCGATGGCGGCCTGGATGGCGGCCACGATCTCGGCTTCGCCCATCTTGGCCGGCAGGTAGGCTTCGATGACCACGATCTCGGCGCGCTCGATCTCGGCCAGGTCTTCACGGTTGGCGGCTTCGAACTGGCTGACCGAGTCCTTGCGCTGCTTGACCATCTTGTCGAGCACGGCGATCACGGCGGTATCGTCCAGCTCGATGCGCTCGTCCACTTCGCGCTGCTTGATGGCGGCGTTGATCAGGCGGATCACGCCCAGCTTGTGCTTCTCGCCCGCCTTCATGGCGGCCTTCATGTCGTCGGTGAGCTGCTGCTTCATGCTCATGAGGAACCTCGTGGTGGTAGGTGGGGCGGGGCGGATGCCCGAACCCGGAAACGCAAAAAGCCGGCGACGCTCGCGCGTGCCGGCTTCGGCTCCATCGCGACAGGCAAGCCCGCCGCAATGAAGATGCGTCCGATCAGTACAGGCGCTGACGCTTGGTGACGTCGCGCGACGAGCGGCGCAGCTGACGCTTCACAGCAGCGGCGGCCTTGCGCTTGCGCTCCTGGGTCGGCTTTTCGTAGAACTCGCGCTTGCGGGTTTCGGCCAGCACACCGGCCTTTTCGCAAGTGCGCTTGAAGCGGCGAAGAGCAAACTCGAAGGGCTCGTTCTCGCGGACTTTGACGCTGGGCATGGAATCTCCGGGACACAGTAGAACCGGGTCACGCCCGGCGAGCCGCACATTATAGCGGCGAATAGACAAACTGCAAGCGGGCAACCCTGAATACGGGCCGGAAGTTCGAAAGCAGTGAGATCTGCACATCCCCCGAGGGGGCGGCAGGGGCGTCATAATAGCAGGCATGCGAGTCCTTGGCATCGAATCTTCCTGTGATGAGACCGGCGTGGCGGTGTATGACACCGACCTGGCCGGCAGCGCGGCCCTGCGCGCCCATGCGGTCTACAGCCAGATCGCCCTGCACGCCGAGTACGGCGGTGTGGTGCCCGAGCTGGCCAGCCGCGACCATGTCCGCAAGCTGCTGCCGCTGGTGCGGCAGACCCTGGCCGAGGCCGGGCTGGGCGTGGGCGACATCGACGGCGTGGCCTATACCGCGGGCCCCGGCCTGGTCGGCGCCCTGCTGGTGGGCGCCGGCGTGGCGCGCTCGCTGGCCTGGGCGCTGGAGGTGCCGGCGGTGGGCGTCCACCATATGGAAGGCCATCTGCTGGCCCCGCTGATGGAAGACGATCCGCCGGAAGCGCCGTTCGTGGCGCTGCTGGTGTCCGGCGGCCATACCCAGCTGGTGGCCGTGGATGCCATCGGCCAGTACCGCCTGCTGGGCGAGACCCTGGACGATGCGGCCGGCGAGGCCTTCGACAAGACCGCCAAGCTGATGGGCCTGCCGTACCCGGGCGGCCCCCAGCTGGCCAGGCTGGCCGAGCAGGGGACGCCGGGCGCGTACCGCTTCGCGCGGCCGATGACCGACCGCCCTGGGCTGGATTTCAGCTTCTCCGGCCTGAAGACCCAGGTCCTGATGGCCTGGCGCGACAGCGACCAGAGCGAGCAGACCCGCGCCGACATCGCCCGTGGCTTTGAAGATGCCGTGGTCGAGACCCTGTCGATCAAGTGTGAGCGCGCGCTGGAAGCGGCCGGCACCAACGTGATCGTGGTGGCCGGCGGCGTGGGCGCGAACAAGCGCCTGCGCGCCCGTCTGCAGCAGATGGCCGAGCGCCTGGGTGGCCGCGCCTGCTTCCCGCGGCCGGCACTGTGCACCGACAACGGCGCGATGATCGCCTTCGCCGGCGCCCTGCGCCTGCAGGCCGGCCAGCACAGCCCGCCGAAGGTGGACGTGACCCCGCGCTGGGACATGGCGACCCTGCCAGCGGTGTGAACCAGCGGCGCCGGGCCACGCCCGGCGGACGTATTACCGACGCCCTGCCAACGGCGACGCCGCCAGCACGGTCGTCGCCCGCTCATGGCGCTGCAGCCAGCCCAGGGTGTGCGGGCAGCGGGCGTGGATCAGCCGCCCGATCGCGGCCAGATCGGCGCCGATGTCGCGCTCGAGGATGGGCTCGTGATGGGCGATGCGGTTGCGCAGGTGGCGGATGCGGCCAATATCCGCGTGGATGGCTTTCCGGATGACACTGGGGTGGGCGCAAGGCGCATGGCGCAGGACTCCGCTGAGTGCCGGTATCCACAGCGTGGAATCGAAGCGACATGTGAACAGCTGCTGCCAGAACACCATGGGCAGGTTGGCGACGATTTCTGGTGTATCGCTTACGCGACTGGCAAGTTGTTCCAGTGCCGTGCGTGGAGAAGTACTGGACGAAGTTGGCAGCCTGCGTCTAAAGGCATCATTCCAGGGCCAACGTGGACCGTGCTGCCGAACAAGAACCATTGCCGCGGCGTTGCGGGTGACCACCTCGCATAGATGGACCGGCATCATCAGTGCACCGCACAGCCGCATGTTCCAGAGGTAGAGGGATTCGGCTGTGACGTCGGGGCCGCAGGTCGATGCGATTCTCTCGTAAGTGGACAGACGCTCCGCTGACAACGCGCGCCGCAGTGCATCGTATGAAGCCATCGTGATGTGCGGTGGTGAAGAATGTGTCGATGTTGGCCAGTCAGGCGGGCAACAACCATAAGGGAACGTCGTTGTCCGTGCGGCCGATTCTCTGTGTTTCGCCTCGGACGAATACCTGAGCTTGCCTGTCGGAATTGGCCTTGACCGACGATCTGGTCCTTACCTACTCTGCGTGCCTGCGCCACCGGGACTCGCGGCTGTTCAACAGCTCCCCCCGGGGACAAACGGTAGTACCAAAGGGCCCTGCTAGCGGGGCCCTTTGTTTTTTTCCGGGCCCGCCCCGTGCCGGCCACCCGTCGCCCGTTCCGGGCAGGGTCACTGCCGTGCCGTTACCATGGTCGCCTGTATTGGCGCTGGTAACCGCAATGGACAAGGTTTTCATCGAGGGGCTGACGATCGATGCCCTGATCGGCATCTACGATTGGGAGCGACGGATCCGCCAGGACCTGGTGTTTGACCTGGAAATGGGCTTCGACAACCGTCGCCCCGCGGCCACCGACGACATCGCCCACACCCTGAACTACAAGGCGGTGAGCAAGCGCCTGGAGCAGTTCGTGCGCGAGTCGGAGTTCGGCCTGGTCGAGACACTGGCCGAGCGCTGCGCGCAGATCGTGCTGACCGAATTCGACGTGAAGTGGCTGCGCCTGAAGCTGAGCAAGCCCGGTGCGGTGCGCGGCGCGCGCGCGGTGGGCGTGATCATCGAGCGTACGCGGGAATGACCCGGTAACCCCGGTAGTGCCGGCCGCTGGCTGGCAACCTTGGCAACAACGGAACAGACAGGAGACAACTGATGGTGGATGCGGTGGTGGCGGTACAGTGGCTGGAAAAGCTGCAGAACACACTGGAACCCTATCCCGGCGCCTACCTGGCGTTGATGATCTCGGCGCTGCTGATCGCCGCCGGCCTGGCCAACTGGGTGACCAAGCGCATCCTGCTGCGCGGGCTGCGACGCCTGCTCAGCCGCCTGCCGGGCGCTGACACCGGCCGTGGCAGCCACCTGATGCGGGTGATCTCGCGTCTGTCCAATGTGGTGCCCAGCCAGGTGATCGCCTCGGGCATCCGCATCGTGCCGGACCTGCCGCCAGGGCTGGTGGGCTTCATCATCGGCGCCTGCCAGGCGTGGGCGATCCTGACCGTGGTGCTGGCCATCTCGCATGCGCTGGATGCGGCCAACGACCTGTACGAACGTCGCCCCGAGGCACGCAACAAGCCGATCAAGGGCTATCTGCAGGTCGCCAAGATCGTCATCTTCGTGATCGCCGGCCTGTCGATCGTTGCCACCCTGGCCGGCGTCGACCTGCGCTATCTTGTCACCGGCCTTGGCGCGGCCACCGCAGTGCTGATGCTGATCTTCCAGGACACCATCCTGTCGCTGGTGGCCAGCGTGCAGATCAGCGGCGATGGCCGCGTGCGCATCGGCGACTGGATCGAGATGCCCAGCCAGAACGCCGATGGCGATGTCATCGACATCGCGCTGCACACCGTCACCGTGCAGAACTTCGACAAGACCATCACCACCATCCCGACCAAGAAGCTTGTGACCGAGTCGTTCAAGAACTGGCGCGGCATGCAGGAAGCCGGTGGCCGCCGCATCAAGCGCGCGCTGTACCTGGACCAGCACAGCGTCGGCTTCCTGGATGAGGGCGACCTGGCCTTCCTCGGCCAGTTCGCGCTGCTGCGCGACTACCTGCGCGAGAAGGAACAGGAGCTGGGGCAGTGGAACGGGCGCCTGCGCGAGCAGGGCGTGGCCGAGGTCAACAGCCGCCGGGTGACCAACCTGGGCACCTTCCGTGCCTACGTCGAGCGCTACCTGCGCAGCCACCCGGGCATCCATACCGACATGACCCTGCTGGTGCGGCAGCTGCAGCCGACCACCGAGGGCCTGCCGCTGGAGCTGTACTGCTTCACCCGCAGCACCGCCTGGGGCGAGTACGAGGCGGTGCAGTCGGACATCTTCGACCACCTGCTGGCGATCCTGCCGGCCTTCGGCCTGCGCGTGTTCCAGGCCTCCAGCGACGCCATGTTGATGGCCGGGCAGCGCCAGCTGGCCGGCTCGGAGTAAGCTGCGATGCCTCCAGCCGGACCGTACGGATCCGGCTGGAGCCTGAAACTGAATGACGAAACCTCTCGCCAAATGGCTCGGGATCGCTAGAATGCCGGGCTTGTAAACGTTTTCATCAAGGACTGCTGGTGGCCTCCGATCGCATCGAATCCCTCATTGCCCAGATGACCGTCGAGGAAAAGGTCGGCCAGCTGGGTGTCTTCGCGGACATGGTCCGCCCGTTCGCCCCGGACGTGAACCCGGAAGCCAACGTGCGCAATGCCGACCAGGTGCTGCAGCAGGTGCGCGAGGGCAAGGTCGGCTCGCTGTTCAATGGTGTCGGCGCCGAGCTGGGCCGCCGCATCCAGCAGGTCGCCACCGAGGAAAGCCGCCTGGGCATCCCGGTGATCCTGGCCGCCGACGTCATCCACGGCATGCGCACCGTGTTCCCGATTCCGCTGGGCGAGGCCGCCAGCTTCGAGCCGGACCTGGCCGAGCGCACTGCGCGTGCCACTGCCATCGAGGCCACCGCCGCCGGCCTGCACTGGACCTACGCACCGGCCGTGGATATCGCCCGCGACCAGCGCTGGGGCCGTGGCGCCGAAGGTGCCGGTGAGGACGTGGTGCTGGGCTGTGCGTTCGCCGCCGCCCGCGTGCGCGGCTTCCAGGGCAGCGACCTGCGCGCGGCCGATTCGCTGCTGGCCACGCCCAAGCATTTCGCCGCCTATGGCGCGGTGATGGCCGGCATGGAATACAACATGGTGGACATCTCGCCGCAGACCCTGCGCGACGTGCACCTGCCGCCGTTCAAGGCCGCCTTCGACGCCGGCGCGATCACCGTGATGTCTTCGTTCAACGACATCAACGGCGTGCCGGCCAGCGCCAATGCCGAACTGCTGACCGACATCCTGCGCGGTGAGTGGAAGTTCCCGGGCGTGGTGATCTCCGACTACACCGCCGACATGGAACTGGTCGCCCACGGCTATGCCGCCGACGACCGCGATGCCACCGCCAAGGCGTTCACCGCCGGCCTCGACCTGAGCATGCAGAGCGGCTTCTACGCCGAGCACCTGCCGGGCCTGGTCGAGAGCGGCGAGGTGCCGATGGCGGTGCTGGATGAAGGCGTCCGCCGCATCCTGTGGCTGAAGGAAACCATCGGCCTGTTCGACGACCCGTACCGTTCGCTGGACCCGGCGCGCGAAGCCGATACCTCGCACATCGCCGCGCATGACGACCTGTCGCGTGATGCCGCGCGCCGCTCGATCGTGCTGCTGAACAACCGCGACAACGTGCTCCCGCTGCAGAAGACCGGGCAGAAGATCGCACTGATCGGCCCGTTCGTGCAGGACCGCGAGAACATCGAAGGCTGCTGGACGCTGTTCGGTGACAAGCAGCGCTATGTGGACCTGGAAACCGGCGTGCGCGCCGCCATCGGCGATGCCTCGCTGCTGGAGATCGTGCCCGGCTGTGATCTGGAAACCGCGATTCCGGGCGGCACCGAAGCGGCCGTTGCCGCCGCGCTGCGTGCCGACGTGGTGGTGCTGGCACTGGGCGAACCGCAGCGTTACAGCGGCGAAGCGCAGTCGCGCGTGGAGATCACTCTGCCGCCGGCACAGCAGGCGCTGGCCGAAGCGGTGGCGATGACCGGCAAACCGCTGGTGGTGCTGCTGCGCAATGGCCGCGCGCTGGCGCTGCAGGGCGCGGTGCGCAACGCGCATGCCGTGGCGGTCACCTGGTACCTGGGCACGCAGACCGGCCATGCCGTGGCCGATGTGCTGTTCGGTGATTACAGCCCGTCCGCGCGCCTGCCGGTCAGCTTCCCGCAGGTGTCCGGCCAGCAGCCGTATTTCTACAACCATCCGCGTACCGGCCGCCCGGAACTGCCGACCATGTCGGAGTTCAAGGCGCGCTGGCGCGAGATCCCGAACGAACCGCTGTACCCGTTCGGCCATGGCATCGGCTACACCACCTTCGCTTACGGCGTGCCGCAGCTGAGCACGGCACAGCTCGGCTGGGACGACACCCTGACCATCACCACCGTGCTGACCAATACCGGCCGCGTGGCCGGCGAGGAAGTGGTGCAGTTGTACATCCACGACCGCGTGGCCAGCCGCGTGCGCCCGGTGCGCGAACTGAAGGACTTCCGCAAGGTGGCACTGCAGCCGGGCGAGTCGGCCGAAGTGGTGTTCACCCTGACCCGTGAACAGCTGGCGTTCACCGGCCGCGACGGTGTGCTGCGCGCGGAACCGGGTCAGTTTGACCTGTGGGTCTGCGCCTCGTCGGCGGCCGGCGAAGCCGTGCAGTTCGAGCTGCTGAAGGGTTGATCGCGGAATGGCAGCGCCGGGCCATGCCCGGCGTTGCTGCGCTCACATTGCACGAACACGCCGGGCGTGCCCCGGCGCTACCATCGGGCTCCCTGTTTCGATGGAGTGCGCGCATGCGCTGGATGGCTTATCTGATTCCCGCCCTGTTGCTGGCGGCCTGTTCGCAGCCGGCGGCACCACCGGCCGAGCCCGCCGCGGATGCACCGCCGCCGATGGAGGCCAGCGCCCCGGCAACGCCTGCGGCATCCACCGCTGAGCCCGCCGCCGCTGCACCGGCCGCACCCGAAGCGGATGCGCCCGCGGAAGACGCACGCGCACGCATCGAAACGCTGCTTGGTGATGCGGCGCAGTACGAAAAGGTGTTCAACGCGTTCAGGACCGCCGTGGTCGGTGGTGATCGTGCTGCCGTGGTGGAGGAAGTGCGCTTCCCGCTGAACATCGCGGATGGAAAGAAGATCACCGGCCCGGGCGAGTTCCAGCGCAACTACGAGAAGATCATCACACCGGCGGTGGTCAAGGCGGTGTCCGAACAGGACTTCGGCAAGGTCTTCGTCAACCAGCAGGGCGTGATGATCGGCGATGGACAGGTGTGGTTGAACGGGCAGTGCCTGGACCAGGCCTGCAAGAAGACCGAGGTGAAGGTCATCACCATCCAGTAAACGGAAGCGGCCCCGCATGCGGGGCCGTCCCGGGAAAATGTGCCGATCAGGCCTTCGGCGTCAGCTTCAACAGGCGTGCCTTGCTGCCGTCTTCCAGCAGCCACAATGCGCCATCCGGGCCCTGTTCCACTTCGCGGATGCGCTCGCCCATGTTGAAGCGTTCGGTCTCGCGCGCGCTGTCGCCGTCGAACGCTACGCGTACCAGCGAGGTCGACGACAGCCCACCGATGAAGCCGCTGCCCTTCCACTGTGGGAACAGGCTGCCGCTGTAGATCACGAAGCCGGCCGGCGAGATCACCGGCGTCCAGGTCACCTTGGGTGCAGCGAATTCCGGGCGGGTGTCGTGGTCGGGAATCGGGCGCCCGTCGTAGTGGTCGCCGTTGGAGACGATCGGGTAGCCGTAGTTGGCGCCGCGCACGATCAGGTTCAGTTCGTCGCCGCCAGCCGGGCCCATTTCATGCGCCCACAGCTTGCCGTTGGCGTCGAAGGCCATGCCGAGGATGTTGCGGTGGCCCAGCGACCAGATCTGCGCGGCCACGCCGCCCTGGGAGGCGAACGGGTTGTCGGCGGGCAGGCTGCCATCGTCGTTGAGGCGGACGATCTTGCCGAGGTTGCTGCCCATGTCCTGCGCCGGGTCGAACTTCTGCCGCTCGCTGGAGCTGATCCACAGCTTGCCGTCCGGGCCGAAGGCAAGGCGATGGCCGTAGTGGCCTTCACCGCTGACCTTGGGGCTTTGCCGCCAGATCACCTTCAGGTCCTTCAGTTGACCGGCACCGTCGTCATCCAGCGCCAGCGTGGCACGGGCCACGGCCGCACCGCGGGTGTCCAGCGTGCCTTCCTCGGCGTAACTGACGTAAACGACATGATTCCGGGCGAAATCAGGGTGCAGGATGATGTCGCCAAAGCCACCCTGGCCACCGTAAGCGACCTTCGGAACGCCGGTGATCTCATGCTTCTGGCCGCTGGCCAGGTCCAGATGCTGCAGCTTGCCACGCTTTTCGGTGACCAGCAGGCCGCCGTCAGGCAGGAAGGTCATCGCCCACGGTTGGTCGAAACGGCTGACCTCGGCAGCGGTGAACGGGCGCTGGTCGGCCGCGGTAGAGGCTGCGGGGGCGGCGGCCTGGGCGCCATTGGCGGCCGGGTCGGCGGCATTGCAGGCGGAGGTGGCGAGGATCGGCACCAGGCCGAAGGCGAGCAGCAGGGGCATGCGGGTCATGGGTATCTCCAGGGCGGGGATGCGGATGGCCGGGCTGTCCCTTGTATACCACTGGAGCGGTGACGGTCGTGGCCCGAAGGTCCTTTTTCCCCCTGTGCGCTGACGCGCGAATGGTCTAGGGTGTCCACGCCCGGGCAAAGCAAGCCCGCCTGACTGCAAGGATCTGCAATGAACACTGCCATGCCCCACAAGCCGTCCACCGCCTTCATCGCCGCCTCGTGGGTGGCCCTGCTGCTGGGCGCGGCGGCCTACCTGATCGGCCTGTTCAACGCCGCCACGATGGCGCTCAACGAAAAGGGCTACTACCTGACCCTGCTGCTGTTCGGCCTGTTCGCGGCGGTGTCGCTGCAGAAGAGTGTGCGTGACCGCGTCGAGGGTATTCCGGTGAGCGCGCTGTACTACGCGCTGTGCTGGTTTGCGCTGCTGTCGGCGCTGATGCTGCTGCTTGTTGGGCTGTGGAATGCCACCCTGGCATCAAGCGAGAAGGGCTTCTACGGCATGGCGTATGCGCTGTCGCTGTTCGGCGCTGTGGCGGTGCAGAAGAACACCCGCGACCTCATCGCTGCAGGTGGTGGTGAGAGCAAGCGCAGCGCGGTCGTGCCACCGCTGCCGGAACAGGAGTGATCGACCCGGTGTAGAGCCGAGCCATGCTCGGCTCAGTCGAGCATGGCTCGACTCTACAGACGTGGTGCGAGAGCGGAGCACGGGCTCGGCTCTACAGAAGCCTGGCGTTATCGCTTCAACCGCGGGTCCGCCAGCTGTGCATCTTCCCAGCCACGGCGCACAGCGCCGCGCGCCTGGGCCCATTCCAGCCGGCTGCGGCCACGTTCATTGGCCCAGCGTGATTCCAGCTCGGCTTCGACCTGTTCGTAGGCGCGGATCATGTCCTGTGCGCGGGCCGCATGGCCGATGCGGTAGGCCGGTTCGTAGTCCTCGAAGAACAGCTGGTCGTCGTAGTAGGGCTCGGACGTATAGCGTTCGCGCCAGTAGTTGCTGACCGCGTCGCGCGGCGTGCTGTCGTCCGGTACGCGGCCGGGGATCTGGTACTCGGTCATGGAAGGCTCCGTTGTGGACGAAGCCTGATCGTGCCTGCGTGGCGGTTAACGGCCCGGTCCGGCAGCGTGATCGCCAGATCAATCCGCCGGGCATGGCCCGGCGCTACCGGTCACGCGGCGTCGGCATCCTTGCGCGGCAGCTTGTAGATCACCGCGCCGATGGCAAACGCCACCAGTGCGGCGGCGATGTTCTGCCAGCTGGCACTGGCGAACAGTGCAAGGCACAGCAGCAGCGCCAGCACCGGAATCAGTGGGCCGCCGGGTAGTTTCAGTGCACCTGGCCGGTCCGCGAAGCGTTTGGCCAGCACCAGCACCGCAGCCGCCGTACCGATGTAGGCGAACAGGCGCGTGGTCATCGACAGCAGCGCCAGCTGCACGAACGAACCCGACAGGGCCAGGCCGAGCGCGATCAGGCCCTGGCACAGGATCGACGCGGCCGGGGTGTGGAAGCGTGGGTGCACCTGCGCCAGGATCTTCGGCCCGTAGCCATCGCGGGCCAGCGCAAACAGGAAGCGCGGGCCCATCATCATCGTGTTGCTGTTGGTGCCGAGGATGGAGATGGTGGCACCGACAGTCAGGATCAGCGCCAGTGCTTCGCCACCGAAGCCGGCGGCGGCATCTGCCAGCGGCGTGGCCGAGCTGGCCAGGCCGGCCAGCGTACCCTGTGCCACCACCTGTACCGCGCCGTAGATGACGGTGACGGTGATGATCATGGTGATCAGCGCGAACGGAATATCGCGGCGCGGGTTGCGGTATTCGCCGGCGGCCGCAGGGATGTTCTCGAAACCGGCGTAGGCGTACAGCAGCAGCAGCGCGGCCTCGCCCATGCGTTGCAGGTCATGCGGGTCCGGGCGCTGGCCGGAGAAGGCCAGCTGCGGGTCGATGTAGAACGCGCCGATGGCCACGAACAGCAGCAGCGGCAGCATCTTGCCGATCACCAGCACCACGCCGGTACGCGCGGCCGAACGCACGCCGATGATGTTGATGCCGGTGAGGAAGCCCAGCGACACCACGATCACCGCGACGCGGCCCAGGCCAGCACCGGCCCAGGGCCAGAAACGCGCAACTGCATCGGCCAGCGCGTTGCTGAGCGCAGCGGCCGAGCTGATGCGGGTCAGCCAGATCATCCAGCCGATCTCGAACCCCGCGAAGCGCCCGAACGCCTCGCGGGCATACAGGTAGCTGCCGCCGGGTTCATCGAAGTAGCTGGCGGCCTGCGCGTAGCACAGCACCAGCAGGGCCACGACGATGCCGGCGGCTACCACGCCCCACAGGCTGAAGGGGCCGAGCAGGGCGACGGTGGCGGCCGGCAGCAGGTAGATGCCGCTGCCGATCACATCGTTGATCGACAGGCCGACGATCTGCCAGCGGCTGACCGCGCGCTGCAGCTGCGGTTCGTCCTGCGTGCTCAACGGGTGTCTCCGGCCAGCGCGGGCAGCTGCCACTGCGCCTGCAGCCGCGCGTACTCGGCGCGCGGCAGCAGCACGAAGCGAGGCGCATCCTGCGGCCGCAGCCAGTCCAGCAGCGCCTGCATGCGCGCCTGCGGCATCGCGGTGCAGCCGGCGGTGGCCTCGCCGGGCTGCCGCCACAGGTGGGCGAAGATGCAGCTGCCCTTGCCAGGCTGGTTGTCCGGGTTGTGGGCGATGACGAAGCCTTCCTGGTAACGGACGTCGCCCTTGTTGTGCAGATCCAGCCGCATCGGCTCGGTGGAACCTGCCACGGCTGCCTTGCCGACCTTCTTCGCGTCGACGATGCGGTTGTAGAACGGCGAGGCAGGCACATCCATGCAGTAGCTGCTGTCGAGCATCGGCTGGTAGGCCATCGCGGTGCCGGGGCGGGTGACCGCATAGCCGAACGCGCTGCCGAGCGCGAACACGCCCGCCGGGCTGCGGCCATCGCCTTCCTGCTTCTGCGGGCCGTCGGCCTGCGCCGGGTGCAGGCCCAGGCCCCAGGCACTGCCGGTGCGGCCAAGCGCCACCGGGAACGCCCGTCCATGCGCATGCCAGCCCTCGCCATCGCGCACATAGGCCTGCAGCTGGCCCTGGGTGCTGTCCCAGCCATCGCTGGTGACCACGATCAGCTGGCGCGCACCCTCCAGCGGCGCGGCGTGGACGGACACCGTTGCGGCAAGCAGCAGCGCAGCGGTAGCGAGACGGACCAGCGATTTCATCAACAGGTGCTCCGGTCAGGAATCCAGCAGGTGGTCGATCCGCTCCAGATTCACCGCCAGCTGCTGCTGGCGGTCCGGATTGGCGTGGCAGAGCAGCACGAACAGGAAATCGAGCAGGGCATGCATGGCGCTACGGTACAGCAGCTGCGCGACCTGCGGCGTGCGATCATGCGCACACACCGCCAGTGCTGCGTCAGCATGCGCGCGGAGCGGGTTGGCGGTGTGGCGGGTAATGGAAATCACCTTGCCACCCATGTCCTGGAACTGGCGCGACAGCTGCGAAAGCTGCGGCAGGTTGCCGAATTCGGAGAACACCAGCAGCGCATCGCCGGGGCGCGCGGCCGACAGGTTGGCCAGCATCAGGATCGGGTCGGTGTGCGGCACCACCAGCAGGCCGAGCAGCGACAGCCGCATGGCGAACTCGCGGGCGAACAGGCCATCGTCACCCAGGCCATGGACGAACAGTTTGGGCGCGCCGTCGAGGAGCTGCACGATGCGCTCGATCTCTTCGCGCGGGTTCGCCTGGCGGGTTTCCTCTTCGGCCTGCGCCTTGCTGCGACGCAGGGCGTCGCCCAGGCGCAGGTAGTCATCGCTGCTGTCGGGTTCGGTGGGTGCCTGCTGCGGATCGGCGCCAGCACGGGCGACATCCTGGCCGATCGAGTACTTCAGGTCCGGGTAGCCCTTGAAGCCGAGCTTCTGGCTGAACTTCACCACGCTGGACTGGCTGATGCCGAGCGCACTGGCCAGCTGCTGGGACGATACTCGGCCCCCCAGCAGGCCCGTGCGCTCGGGATCACCCAGTCCAGCCGGGTGAAGTTCAGCCACAACCATCGCTTTCAGGGCGAACCGGACCTTAAGTAATCCATAGGCCCTGATTTTCCCCCTGGTGGGCGCGTTCCGCAGCTGAGACCCAACGAACCCGACATCTCCGAAGAATAACTGGACCTTTGTGGCCTGCCGCGTCGCAGCAACGCGCCGAGCGCCGATG